>JASKKH010000029.1 GCA_030154265.1 Clostridia bacterium | reverse complement strand
AAACCTTCCTGTATGCTTAGTTTGAACACCTATATCATACACGGTTTTTCACTGTGGCTCTATATTTTTATTTTGTTGCATTTGATTTTACAATGTACCATTGATTTCTAATAAACTCACAACTTTTAATTTATTTATCAAGATATAAAACTTCCCCATAGCTATCATAACTTATAATTTCAGCAAATCGACCCCAGTCTATAACTGTTTTAAATAGAATTTCAGCATCTTCGTCTGACATTTTTTGAGCAAATCGGCTTACGACCTGTTTTCGTTGAATTTGCCGGGCACGGTTGGAATAAATTAATTTTATAATTTCTTTAAAAATAGTTAATTGCTGTAACCGTTTAGCAATAATTATTTTACGTTCATTTATATCGGCATTAAGTAATTCTTTTCCCAATTTTGTAAGGGAAATATCCCCATTATAAATCTCAATAAAACCAAGTATTTTGGCAGCTTCAATAACAGGGCCTATATCATCAAGTTCCATAGAAAGACTTCTTGCTAACTTAAAAATATCTTCCTTACCCTGAACATCATCCAACATTTCCAACAGGCCAACGACCATTCCTATACCCACCTGAGGTAGAGGCACATCATCCACGGTGGTTATAACCCCCTATTTACTTTTTTAGCTTTTAATATATTTTATTTTATTATACCACAACTCAAAATAGAAGTGAGTATATTTTATCAGTAACTTTGGCAAAAGCTTCGTCCTTCATATTACGTGGACGAGGTAATTCAATTTTGACATCAGCTATAATTTTAGCCGGCCTTTTTGAAAATACAATAACCCGATCAGCCATAAAAACTGCTTCCTCAATACCATGAGTTACCATAAGGACGGATTTGACTGGTAAACTTGTATCAAGCCATAGATCTAAAAGTTCTTCCCTTAAGTTTTGGGCTGTAAAAGCATCTAGCCCGGAAAAAGGTTCATCCATACAAAGAAGCTCTGGCTCTACTGTTAAAGCTCTAGCAATACCTACCCTTTGCTTCATCCCTCGAGAAAGTTCCCTTGGATATGCCTCCTCAAAACCATCCAATCCAACTTTATCTATATATTTTCTAGCTATCTTTTCTCTTTCCACTCTAGGAATACCCTTTGCCTCCAATCCTAAAACAACATTCCCCATAACCGTTAACCATGGTAATAAGGCAAAAGATTGAAATACGATAGCCATCTTATCCATTACACCATTAACTTGCTCTCCTCGGTAAAAAATGCTTCCTTGCGAAGGCTTGTCAAGACCAACAACCATTCTTAAAATAGTACTTTTCCCAGAACCAGATGGCCCTACCAGGCAGACAAATTCACCTTTGGCAATACTAAATGAAATATCTTCAATAACAGTTAAAGAACGATTGGAATCGCTATAAGTCTTATATACATTTTTAATATCTAATAAAGCCAAGGCCGTCCACCCCCCTTTGCTTTTCATGTATCTATTTTAAACTTAGCCACAGCCATGTCATAAAGTTTTCGCCAAAAAAAACGATTCATAAGAACAATGGTTAATACCATAGCTATCAAGCTGGACCAAATTAATTGAAAGCTGCCACTACTGTACATAGCCACATCTAACAAAGAACCAATCCCAAAGGCTTTATAAGTTTTTCCAGCATATACGACATATTCAGCAACAATTAACGCATTCCAACCCCCACCCCAAGAAGTAATACTTCCTGTAATAAGCGAGGGTACTAAAGCTGGAAAAACAACCTTTCGTAAGTACATACTACGCCGAAGACCAAAAGCTGCAGCTGCTTCCTTTAAATCCTGAGGAATACTCTTTACCCCTGCGATAAGATTAAATAGCAAATACCACTGCATACCAGTTAGAACCAATAAAATAGCCGCCAGGTTCATTCCCCCGGTAATATCTACTAATATAAAGACAATAATAGGAAATAAAGCCGTAGCTGGAATTGAAGCCAAAACCTCAAAAACAGGAGTTAAAAATTCGTACGCCTTTTCATTATGACCAATCCAAATGGCCATAGGTACTGTCCAAAATAAAGATACCAAATATGCTGCTAACAAACGTAAAAAAGAATAAAATATTGCTTTAGGAATACTAAAAACTTCTGGTTGCCATGGAGCTAAGAAAATAGTCCCTAAAGCTAATAGTCCTCTTATTAAAGCATAGACCATTAATAAAACAAACAACCAGTAGCATAAAATTCTGATCCAAGCCAAATATTTATTACAAAAATTATTTATTCTTTCAATTAATATACTACTTTCATCAAAGACAATATTTATAAACTCTTTATTATTTATTAGCAAACGTCTAAGTTCCTTAAAAATAGGCGCATACCACCACAGACGATTGCCCCATCCTTTATAAGGAGAATCTCCGGTACTGTCGAACTCGTATTTAAATTTTTGGGCCCAAGTGGAAAGTGGATGCCAAATAAAAATATTCATTAGAGTAATTAAGGTAATTAGTGTTAAAAGACCAGCTAATGTAAGCCCAAGCTGGCCATTCTCTGTTGTCCTAATAAGATAACTACCTAGACCCGGAAGTGAATATTTGACAGGACCAATGGCAATAATTTCAGCAGCTATTAAAAAGTACCAGCCGCCGCTCCAAGATAGAATACTATTATATACCATCTTAGGTATACCAGCAGGGAAATAAAGTTTTTGAAAGCGGCGCCAACCAACTAACCCATAAGAATCTGCAGCTTCCTTTATATCTTTAGGTATAGTAGTTAAAGATTCATAAAAGCCAAAAGTCATATTCCAGGCCTGGCTAGTAAATATGAGAAAGATAGAGGCCAATTCTACTCCCACTAGTCCACCTTTAAAAATAGAAACAAAAAAATAAACAGCCGCCGGGAAGAAACCCAAAATTGGTACTGACTGCAAAATATCAAGAATAGGAATAAGATATCGTTCTGCCTTAGGATCGGTTCCAGCTTTATATCCATAGATAAGAGTAAAAATAAAAGAGAGAATATAAGCACCTAACATCCTTAAAAAAGACCGAAATGCATAATAAGGCAAAACTCCAATACTAGTAACAACCATTGAGTCCTCTACCATGGAAATAATTTGATGTCCTTGATAAGCAAAATAAGCAAAAGCAACCAATAGTGATACTACTACTATAGTTAGGATGATGTTAGTTATCCGTGTCACAGGTTTCACCCCCCCAAAAAAAGAAAACAGTCTTCCCGTGGGAAGACATAGAGCGCACAAATAACCCTATAAACCCCCACTCGTCGAGCTTTGACACATGCATAGCTAGAGAACAAATAGTCTCAGCCACATTAGGTAGAACCTTAATCCGGTAATACCTGTTAACCCATTGGCGTCTTTCGACGTTTCCGGGCAGTGGCATTTGTCTATGCAGAAGCCTCACCTAACGAAGGATTTATTATAAAATCTTATATTTTCACTTTTCACTCTCATTATAACAGTGCTTAATAACGTGTCAAGGAAAATTAATGGTAGGTATTTTCATTTTGTTGGCGAATTTTTACATATAGATTAGTCTTGTATCATTGTTGGAGGTAACTAAAAAATATGAATAATGAACTTACAACACTTAAAGAAAAGTACAAATATGATAATTTCCCTCAGTCTTTAGGCATTGAGCTTATTGATCTCAGCCCCGGTTATGTTAAATTAGAAATGACTCTAAAGGAAAATATGACTAACATTCATGGCATCGGTCATGGAGGTGCTATTTTCACACTTGCTGATACCGCATTAGGATTAGCAAGTAATGCTCGCAGTACGCCAGCAGTTACATTAACAATATCTATTAATTACTTATCTCCTGCTAAAATAGGTACAAAATTAATTGCTGTTGCCGAGGAAGAATACCTAACTAAACGAACGGGTGTTTATAACATTAAAATTACTAGTGATGAAGGAAAGGAAATTGCCTTGGCTAGAGGAACAATATATCACCAAAATTTCTAATATCTTTTAATGATTTTGTTATCGTTTCACCATAACTTAAAAAACCATATAAAAGAATAAAAGCAATCTTAGTAATTTAGGAGGGAAAAGTTTGGAGTTTACAACAATTGCAAACACAGGTATTAAAACATCACGTATAGGTTTAGGCACCTGGGCAATTGGAGGTTGGATGTGGGGTGGAACAGATGAAACAGAAGCTATTTCAGCAATTCACGCTGCACTGGATCAAGAAATTAACCTTATAGATACTGCCCCTGTTTACGGGTTTGGACGCTCTGAAGAAATTGTTGGTAAGGCAATTAAAAGCTATGGTCAAAGAGATAAAATCGTTATTGCTACAAAAGTAGGATTGGAATGGAATGACGGAAAAGTTTATCGTAATTCCTCACAAAAACGTATCCTAAAAGAAATCGATGACTCACTAAGACGCTTACAAACAGATTATATTGACCTTTATCAAATACACTGGCCAGATCCCCTTGTACCAATTGAAGAAACTGCTGAGACAATGCATAAATTATATGAGCAAGGGAAAATCCGGGCAATTGGTGTTAGTAATTACTCTACAGAACAAATGGAATCATTTAAGGTGAATGCACCATTACATACAGCCCAACCACCTTATAACCTATTTGAACGTGAAATTGAAAAAGATATATTACCATACTGCCGTGAAAACAATATTACGACATTACTGTATGGGAGTTTATGTCGTGGATTACTAAGTGGCCGTATGAGATTGGATACACAGTTTAAAGGCGATGACCTTCGTAAAGTTGATCCTAAATTTAAAGCACCACGTTATGAACAGTATCTAAATGCTGTTAAGAAGCTCGATGAGTGGGCGCAGAAAAATTACGGAAAACGGGTTATTCACTTAGCTGTTCGTTGGCTCTTAGATCAACCGGGAGCAAGTATTGCCTTGTGGGGTGTGCGCCACCCCGAACAATTAAAACCAATTAATGAAGTGATGGGATGGTCACTTAACAAAGAAGCATTTAAAGAGATTAATAGGATTATTGAAGAAAACATTAAAGATCCAGTTGGACCGGAATTTATGGCCCCACCCAGCCGCAAATAAACTTTATACTAATAATTAAAAGGGTGCTGCTTTTTTATTTTGGCAGCACCCAAAATAATACCTAAAAGACTCTTCTCTTAAAGTTTTCAATTAATATATCCTTAATTATATTTTTAATTATATCCCTTGAAACCGGAAATAAAAGAGAAAAACCCAAAAAATCAGTTATGAGTCCAGGTGTTAAGAGAAATGCTCCACCTACTAAGATACAAGCACCGTCTAAAATTTCATTAGTAGGTACCACTCCTCTTCTAATATCTTGTTGAATCCTATAAAGAACCTGTAATCCCTGTGAGCGAGCCAGTACAACGCCATAAAATCCTGTAGCAGCCACTAGCAAAATGGTCATTCCAGCACCTATAATTTTACCAACTTTTATAAGTAACCATAGTTCTACTAAAGGAACCAATGTAAATAAAAGTAGGAACTTTGCAAACATTAAAACCCATATCCTTTCTAACTACACTTTCTAAAATTATATCTTTCCTTTTAATTGGAAACAAGTTTTAATTAAAAGGGCGGCGCCGTGCACCGCCGATTTTAATAATCTCGATCTAACTTCATTTTTCGCTTTTTTTCAGGTGCTTTTTCAACCCCGTATGAGGTTAACAACCCCTGATTCTGGCTTCCATGTTTAGCTTCCATGGATGCTCCATCAGACAGTTCAACATCAAGAAAGTTTCCCTGTTGGAACTTAATATCCTGCCTTGCCCTTTCAATAGTTTTTTTATTTTTCAATGACACACCTCCTCAATAAAAACAATATTGAAAGTTCTAAAAAGGCATCATTGGTGAAAAGTATTTATCAAGTTCACCAACAGATACAGCAGAAGCCATACCCTCATAGGCAGCTTCCATGATACGCCTTGGCTTTCGAGCGTCACCAATTACGTAAACCTCGGAAATCTTACCTTTAAGTACAGTAGCTAGGTCGTTAACAGATCTGCTTCCAAGAGCTAAAACTATAGTTTCAGCAGAAAAAGATACCTGTTGCATAGAAGAGTTTAGTCCTTTTAAGGTATTACCGTTAATATCCGTTATTAGTATGCCCGTCTCTATTCTTACATTCATTTTTTCAAGCCTTGCAAGTAAATCTATTCTGTTGATACCTTCCATATCTAAGCCAACGTCAGGGAGCTTCTCTAAAACAGTACAGGAAATGCCTTTTTCGGCAAGAAACTCAGCTGTTTCAAGACCTACTTCTCCACCACCCAGAATTATGGCAGTGGGTGAATCAACCTCCTTTTTTTCCAACAATACATCCCATGCCTGGATTACCTTACCTCTAGTTTCAGAAGAAAATTCTCCTGTTATTGGTTGAGCTCCAGTTGCAACTATAACTGCATCAGGGTTTAATTCTACAATTCTCTCAACATCGGCTTCTTTTCCAAGCTGGACGTCTACTTCTAAACGTTCAAGTTCACTTTTAAGAAATTCTGTAAACCAATTAATTTTACTTTTATGAGGTGGTTTGGAAGCAATAAGCATTTGCCCTCCCAGCTCTTGGGATTTTTCCAGCAGCGTTACATTATGGCCGCGTAACTTAGCGACCCTTGCGGCTTCCATTCCCGCCGGCCCGCCACCAACAACTACTACTCGTTTGCTTTTGAAGGCCGGATATATATTTGCAAATTCTGCTTCTCGGCCAACTACAGGATTTACTGTACAACCCATGAAGTTATTTGCAAAAATACCATCACCAACACAGCCGATATTACAGACAATGCACTTATTTATGTTATGTTCCTGCCCCTTTGCCGCCTTGATAGCAAACTCAGGATCAGTAATAAGTCCTCTCCCAATGGCAACAAAATCGGCTTTCCCTTTTGCTATTATACTGTCGGCCATTTCAGGTGTTCTAATAACCCCTACAGTTATAACTGGGATTTTAACTTCTTTCTTTATCGCTTCAGCAAGGTAAACACGCCAACCTTCTTCATATGACATGGGTTCAAGGACAGTACCCATAGATTCATAAATCCCAGCAGATACGTGGAGAACATCTACTCCAGCACCTTCTAAATACCTTGCTATTTTTATCCCTTCTTCCAGGGTAATTCCACCTTCTACAAACTCATCAGCACTCATTCTAAAGCTAATAACAAAGTCAGTTCCTACTCTCTCTCTACAACGGCGTATAATTTCCAAGGGAAATTTCATCCGACGTTCAAAAGTTCCGCCCCACTCGTCTACCCGCTTGTTGGTATAAGGTGACATGAATTGATTAATTAAATAACCATGAGCACCATGAATTTCAATACCATCAAATCCAGCCTGCCGGGCACGGCCAGCAGCATCAGCAAACTTAGAAATTAATACTTCTATTTCTTCCCTTGTAAGTTCTTGGGGTTGTGTTTGAAGAAACCCACATGGAACGGGTGAACAAGACACTACATCAGCTCCCTCTGTTATACCCAGAGTTGTCTGTCGCCCCGCATGGTGAATCTGCTGTAAAACCTTGGCTCCATGATTATGAATAGTGTTTACCAGTAACCTTAAACCTGGAATAAACTTGTCATCATCAATTCTGTGTTGTAAAACAACATTTTTACCAGTAGGGTAATCAATCTGGGCGTTTTCGACAATAATCAGCCCAACCCCACCCTTGGCTCGTTCAGCATAGTAACGTATCATTCTATCGGTAACTTCACCATTCTCGCCTCCAAAATTTGTTGCCATGGGAGGCATAACAAGTCTATTTCTAACTTCCATCTTACCTATATATCCAGGCTGAAACAGATGCTTATACTTTGAGGTCAATTCTTTCCCTCCTTATTTTCAAACTTTCCCTTATATTTTCTAATACTGTTAGTCAATCTATACAATTTACAACCAAAACTCAGTAAATTTAAAAATAAATTTTCTTGACAAATCTTTTTGAAAGAACATGCAATAATAGTGCACTAATTAACTAGTGCACTACTCCATCAGAGAGAGGGTTTAATTTATTCTTGGAATTTGACCTATCAAAACCTATTTACTTACAAATTGTAAATGAAATAAAAAGGAAAATTGTAAGGAGAGAACTTGCTCCCGGAGACAAAATCCCTTCTCAGAGGGAGATGGCTCAAAAGATGAAAGTAAATCCTAACACTGTTCAGAGGGCATATCAGGAAATGGAGAGGATTGAATTGGTTGAAACCTTGAGAGGACAGGGTACGTTTATACAGCAAGACCCGAGACTCTTAGAAAACCTTCGCAATCAAATGGCACAAAAGGCTCTTGATAATTTCTTAAAAGAAGTAGCAGCACTGGGTTTAGGAGAAAATGAAATTCGTTCTATGATCGAAGAAGCCCTTAAACAGGTACCTATACCTTCCAATAAATAACTATCGAGACAAAGAGGGACAAGATTGTCGAGGTCGAGAAATGACATTTTAGTAGAAATTAACAACGTAAGTAAATTACGGACAAAAGCACAAATAGCTTATTTACCAGAAATTGATCATCTATATTCCTGGATGAATATTAAAAGAGACCTTGAAATCCATGTCCGCGTTAGCCCTCTAGACATGAATAACATTAAAGAAAATATAAAAATAAGTTCTTTCAACAGCCATGTCTATGAATCCAATATTAATGGAAATTTAACCATGAACAATAATGATAGTGATATATTTTTAGAAAGTGTCCGTGCTACAGGATTAACTATTTATTATGCAATTTCAATGTAACATTTTTAATGGTTATTAACCCTTCTTTTACTTCATTTTTCACACCCTTTCCTTTTTCTCTATTAAAAAAATTAGTAAAAGCAACTCCTACCCAAACAGCAAGCAAGCCAATTATTATACTTAAAGTAATATTTAAAAATGCTATCCCAATATTATTCTCTTTAATAATATTTAAAGTCTCTAGACTAAATGTTGAAAAAGTTGTAAAGGCACCTAAAAAACCAACACTTATCATCATTCTTATTTGCGGAGATACTGATTTCTCTAATGTTAAATTAGAAAATACACCTAATAAAAAGCATCCTATAATATTGACTATAAATGTCCCCAAAGGAAAAAGATATTCACTTTTGTTATAAATCCAGGTAGATACTATGTATCTGCTGGTAGCTCCTAGTGCCCCCCCTAAAGCAATATAAAGATAATTTAAGTAGTCCATTTTAAATCAATCCTTTCATGAAAAATTAAAAAAACCCCTACCAATCAGTGGTAGGAGCCATTAGCTTATGATAAGCAGTTTATAAGGCGAGCTCCATCGCCCGAAAAATTATTATACATCATTATAAATAACTTAAAAATATTTTTCAATTCAAAGCACTTGCTCTATAATTATATGTTTTTTTAATTCGAGAGAGGAGAAACATAAAAAAATATGGAAGATACTAAGTAAAGACCTGATAACAGGGAGATTTATATGGAAGATAAAATATTTGAAACTGTCCATAAAGAAACAAATATTCCTTATCAAAAAATAGTTAATACCGTAAAACTATTGGATGAGGGTAATACAATACCTTTCATAGCCAGATACCGTAAAGAAGTTACAGGAATGTTGGATGAAGTACAGATACGTCTCGTTGAAGAACGTGTAAAATTTCACCGCAACCTGGAACAACGTAAGAATGAAGTTATCCGTTTAATAGATGAACAGGGAAAATTAACGGATACCTTACGTGAGCAGATTTTAAAGGCAACCAAGCCTTTAGAAATAGAAGATCTCTATCGCCCCTACAGACCTAAACGTAAAACCAGGGCAAGTGTCGCCAGAGATAAAGGCTTAGAGCCTTTGGCTGAATACCTTCTCTCCTTTCCCAGAGAAGGTAACCCCGAAGAGGAAGCTTCAGCTTACCTCACAGACAAAGTTAACACTGTTGATGAGGCCTTACAGGGAGCAAGGGACATAATTGCTGAGAAGATAGCTGATGACCCTGAAGTTCGCAAATGGATACGTAACTATACTAGTAATTACGGTCAATTAGTAACACAGGGCAAGGATATGGAAAAAGATTCTGTTTACCGTATGTACTATAACTCCGAACCAATTAAAAAAATTGTTCCACACCGAATTTTAGCAATTAACCGTGGCGAGAAAGAAGGGTTTCTCAAGGTATCAATTGAAATTGAGATAGACCGGATAATTAATTGGCTCAACAATCGTTTTGCTAAGAAAAACAGTGCTACGACAGGTCATGTACGCACGGCTATAATAGATGCCTACAAGCGACTAATATTACCAGCAGTTGAACGTGAAATTAGGAATGAACTTACAGAAAAAGCTGAAGCCCAAGCTGTTACTGTATTCTCACGTAATTTAAGAAATCTCTTACTGCAACGGCCAATTCGTGGTCGTTCGGTACTAGCTATAGATCCAGCTTACCGCACAGGTTGTAAATGGGCAGTACTAGATGCTACCGGTAAACTGTTAGAAACAGGTGTCTTCTACCCCACCCCACCACAGAGTAATATAGAAGAAGCTTCCAAAAAACTGGAACATTTAATAGAAAAATATAATTTTAAAACTATAGCCATCGGTAACGGCACTGCTTCACGCGAAACTGAACAATTCGTAGCCAATTTTATAAAAGAAAATAAATACAAACAATTGGAATATACCATTATTAATGAAGCTGGTGCCAGTGTCTACTCAGCCTCCGAACTTGCAGCAAAGGAATTCCCAGATCTAGATGTATCAGCTCGAAGTGCCATTTCTATCGGCCGACGTTTACAGGATCCTTTAGCTGAACTTGTTAAAATTGACCCCAAAAGTATTGGTGTAGGTCAGTACCAGCATGATGTTAACCAAAAACAACTAGACCAAAGTCTTACCAACGTAGTAGAGTCAGTAGTTAATTATGTAGGTGTTAATTTGAATACTGCTTCCTCCACCCTTCTAAAATATGTAGCGGGAATTAATAAATCCGTCGCTGAAAACATTGTACAATTTAGAGAAGAAAATGGTCCCTTTAAAAACCGAAATAGTTTATCTAAAGTCCCTAAACTTGGTCCCAAAACGTTAAAACAGTGTATAGGTTTTTTGAGGATTCTGGAAGGACAAAATTCTCTCGATGCAACGGCTATTCACCCAGAATCCTATGATTTAACTATGCGTTTGTTAGAGTTAATTGATGCAGATTTGGGTGACATTGGAACGGAAACCTTACGTAAGAAACTAGAACAACTAGACATAGAAAAACTATCTAAGCAGCTTGACGCTGGAACTCCTACTTTACAAGATATAATCGAAAGTCTAAAACGCCCCGGCCGTGACCCGCGAGAAGACTTGCCTCCACCAATTTTTAGAAACGATGTCCTTACTTTAGAAGACTTAAAACTGGGGATGCAACTACAAGGTACAGTACGAAATGTAGTTGACTTTGGGGCTTTTGTTGATATTGGTGTCAAAACAGACGGTCTGGTACATATCTCGCAAATGAGTGAACATTATTTAAAACATCCACTCGATAAGGTTTCTGTTGGTGATATTGTAGAGGTAAAGATATTGTCAGTAGACGCAGACCGTCAAAAAATCTCTCTTTCAATGCTAATTTAATAAAAATAATATCCTCAAACTATCCCGGTTTTTTAACCGGGAATTTTTTTATTCAATTCCTATTAAGCAAATTTTAATTAAAATTTTTATAAATTTACCCTTTGGAAACAATAATAGAAGGACAATATGCGAGAAATATTTAAATAACCTTAACTGTTTTTATATAACCTAACAGGTACACGTTCGGTTAACCTAACTGTTTCCAAATTGATCTGGCAACAGTAAGCATAAATCTCTACCCCTTTAGCTACCGCTTCCCTTAAGATACGGGTAAAAGCAGGGTCAGTATTTTCATTAGGAGCAAAACTAACAACATCTCCCCTTTGGATTATAAAAACTACAGCCGTTCGGAATCCTTTGTCTTTTAAAGCCATTAGTTCCTTTAAATGACGGCTCCCCCGAGCAGTTGGTGCATCTGGAAAGAGTCCTTTACCATCAATAACTAAAGTTACAGATTTAACCTCAATATAATAAGGTTGCCTCCCTTTACCTTCAAGTAAAAAGTCCAAACGACTGCTCCCTACTTTGACTTCTGAGGTAATTTGTTGATAATCTTTAAACGGTTCCAGTTCTCCTGACTGAAATGCACTTTTAAATATGCGGTTAGGTAATCGGCTGTCTACAGAAATTAAGATACCATTTTGATTTAATAAAACCACATCATAAGCCGTTTTCCGCCCTTCCCTCACCTTAGCCTTTGATAAGTAGAGCTCTACCCCAGGTAGCAACAATTCCTCTAGCCGCCCTGGATCAGCCAAAAAAGCTTTAACCCGCTCACCCTCTTTTTCTGCTATTACTGTAAAACGGTTGGAACGATGTAAAAAAAAGGCTTTAACCAAATCTTCCGGTAAGTTTATCACGAAAAACCCCCTACCCTTTGGAGTTATATAAATAAAAAGCGACAAAGGTTTGTATTTACCCTTGTCACCCACTTAAATACATTTAAATTTTGGCTCGCAAGTATTGTGTTGGCCACTCCACTTCATCACCAAGGTATTCTCCTGACTTAATTGGCCAGTAGGGATTACGTAAAAGCTCCCTTCCCAAGGCCACCATGTCAGCCCGGCCTTCTCCGATTATCTGCTCAGCCTGTTCCGGTTCAGTAATAAGGCCTACAGCAATAGTAGGTATCTGGCATCTTTGTCTAATGGCTTCTGAAAATCTCACTTGGTATCCTGGATAAGTATCAATATTAACCGGTAAGAGTCCACCACTACTAACATCAACTATATCAATTTTATCCCTAATAAGATTGATAATATCTATAGTTTCCTCAAGATCAAGACCTCCAGCCATATAGTCGCTGGCAGAAACCCGAATAATAATGGGCATTTCCTCATATACCATTCTTCTTACCTCAGTCAAAACCTCCTGTAAAAACCTCACCCTATTCTCCCTTGTCCCACCATATTCATCCTTTCTAGTGTTAGAAAGGGGAGATAAAAACTGATGAATCAAATAGCCATGGGCAGCATGAATTTCTATTAAGTTATAACCTGCTATCACCGCCCTCCGGGCTGCTTTTCCAAAAGCTTTAACAATATCCTGTATTTCATCAATGGTAAGTTCTGCCGGTACAGGGTATTCATCACTCCATTTCATTGCACTTGGAGCGACAATTCTTTCCCCTGGAACACCACATTTTCGTCCAGCATGAGCAAGTTGGATGCCGACCTTTGCCCCCGCTCTATGTATATTTGAAACTATCTTTTCTAAGGGTTCTAAGTGAGAGTCATCCCATAGTCCTAGATCTCGATTAGAAATTCTACCTCTTTTTTCAACAGCTGTTGCTTCCTGGATAATCAATCCAACACCTCCAACAGCCCTAGAACCATAATGAACAAGGTGCCAATCCCTAGCTAATCCATCATCTTCTGCAGAATAAACGCACATAGGCGACATGACAATCCTATTTTTTAGTTTTAAGTTTCTGAGCCTGTAAGGGCTGTGAAGATAACTCATTTTTTATCCTAACCTCCCTAATTCACAATACATTATCTCTTAAATAATTCAACTATAGCTAGATATTACCTTGTAGTCAACATGACCCCTTAAAAGTTAAAAGATTATTGGTAATTCTCTTTATTCCATTACTGTCATATATTTTAATGCATATATATACCAAGCCCTCCGTTAAAAGTATTTTAATTGATTAATTAAAACCATGGAGGGATATTATAAGGAGGCCTTATAAATGACACCAAATGAATTTGCCTGTCCTGGTGGAACACTTTATACCATCCAACCTGGAGATACTCTATATGCATTATCCCAACGTTTTGGTGTTTCTTTGGATCGACTCCTAGCAGCAAACCCTGGAATAGAACCTGAAAACTTAAAGGTAGGCCAGGGCATATGTATCCCTGCTCAGTTTGCCAAAGGCTGTCCGGGCTTCACTTATAGGATAAAACCGGGAGATACTTTTTATCAACTTGCCCATAGGTATGGAACCTCTATTAAAGAACTAATAGAGTTTAATCCTGGGGTAAATCCAAATAACCTGCAAATAGGGCAAGCAATTTGTATTCCTGTAAAATCATAAAAAATCCATACGATTCATTACACAAAACCCGCCATTTACCCTTTGCAATCCAGGCGGGTTTTGTGCCTACCAGCTTTAAAAACAATGCTATTTGCCACCTCTATTGAATATCATATTCTTGATAAATTAGATTGTGTTAAAATCCACACCTAAATTAAGCTCTAACCAAAATATAAGATTGGAGCTTCTATATAGTGTAAAACATTTGCCTTTTTATCTGTTTATTTAAAGCGTTATTCATCATAAGAATTCTTTATATCCATTATTAATTTTTTTAATTCTTCTTGTTTAAGAATATATTTTTCACCGCAGAAGTGGCAGTTTACTTCTGCCTCCCCCTTTTCGGCTATTATTGACTCGATTTCATCGCTTCCAAGACTTGCTATTGTTTCTTCAACCTTTTCTTTCGTACATTTGCATTCAAAAGCCACTGGATGACGATCTAAAATCTCAAAATCAATCTTAAGTTCCTTGATAAGATCTTCAGGCTTATATCCTTTGTCAATTAAGCTACTAATTCCTTCTAACCTGCTAAATCGTTCGGATAGTTTCTCTCTTGTTTCCTCATCAGCGTCACCTAAAATTTGAACTAGAATACCCCCTGCCGAACGGATATGTCCATCTTTTCCTATAAGAACACCCATAGCCACTGCCGATGGTATTTGTTCGGAACGGTAAAGATAGTAAACTATATCTTCCGCAATTTCACCAGAAACAAGTTCACAAGTACCTACAAAAGGTTCTTTTAACCCTAAGTCTTTTGATACATGAAGTACACCTTTCCCGACTGCTTTACCTACAGGTAGTTTACCGTTCTTATCAATAGGAAGGTATACTGAGGGATTTTGAACATATCCACGTACCCTATGCTTACCATCAGCAGTTACCACAATGGCACCTAAAGGTCCATCCCCGAGAATACGAATTGTAAGGAGATCCTCTCCTTTTATTTCGGTAGATAGAATTAACCCAGCCGTTAAGGTTCGGCCTAAGGCAGCCGAGGCTACTGGAGAAGTACCATGCCTTTTGCGAGCTTCCTCAACAACCCCTGTAGATGTAACGGCCACTATTCGTATCGACTCATTTTTGGCTACTGCTCGTACTAGATAGTCCTTCATTAGTTATAACCTACCCTTCATCTTTAGAGATATATCCCTTATGAACATTCGCTTACCTTAAAAAAAGTAATTTAGTAGAAACAATAACATTAAAAATTAAAATAGTCCATTCAATTTATCCAATCTACCCCTCTATCTAGATTTATTGTTAAACAACCGCTTCTATAAAGCTCATTTTACTATAATGCTATCACTACTACCACCAATCCATATAGGTCACTTAAACTCAGTATATTTTCCGAGTTTTCCCCACAACCTAAGTAAACCGAAAAATTTATAGTGACTGTTAAAACCCTCAATTTACCAAGTATTTAAGTATTATAGCTGACTTGGTCATGTATACAGTTCTTTTTTCTGTTTTAAATTGACATTACATATTTCTATTTATAATATGAAATAAAAAAGGTAAACATTGGATGGGAGGAAAACTTTTTATGGAAAATTTGTTTAATTTAGAAGGAAAGGTTGCCATAGTAACTGGGGCTTCCAGCGGGTTGGGGGTTCAATTTGCTAAAGCCCTGGCTTCCCAAGGAGCAGATTTGGTTATAGTAGCTAGAAGGTATGAAAGATTAGTAGAGCTTTGCCAATCAATAAAAGAAATGGGTAGAAAATGCCTTCCGGTTACATGTGACGTTACTAAGGAAACTGATGTAACAGAAGTAGTAAAGAAAGCCCTAAACGAATTTGGTAAAATTGACATTCTTGTCAACAATGCCGGAGTAGCTGGTGGAGACGTAGCGGAAAACCTGAGTGAAGAAGATTGGAATAAAGTATTAAATACTAACCTTAAAGGAGTTTTTCTTTTTGCCAAACACGTTGGTAAACATATGAAGGAGAGAGGTTATGGAAAAATTATAAACATAGCCTCAATGTTTGGAGCTGTTGGTAATATGGCAATCCCGGCATTAGCATATCATGCATCCAAGGGTGGCGTTATAAACCTCACCAGAGCCCTTGCCGGTGAGTGGGCTAAATATGGTATTAATGTAAACGCTATTGGCCCTGGTTTTTTTGAATCAGAAATGACACAAGATATTATACATGAAGAAAATTTCTTAAACTTCCTTAAATCCCGGTGCCCGATGCAAAGACTTGGAAAACCAGGTGAACTAAATGGAATTTTAATATACCTTGCTTCTGACGCTTCCAGTTACACAAATGGACAAACAATTTTCGTTGATGGGGGTTGGACAGCAGTCTAACCAAAAAGAAAATATTATTAAATCTCTGGTAATGCTATTAGCCATATTCCCCAAATACCTTTTACCCTCCTTTCAGGAGGGTATTTATTTATTGTATAAAAACAAAGTGAGTGATTAACTACAATCCATAAAAGCTGTATTGGTTTCCTCCATTTTTCTTGGCAACATACATTGCTTCATCTGCTAAACTTATTAAAATATCAATGTTATCGGTTTCACCTGTTGACCTCATTGGCCCAATGTCAACAGGAAATAAACTTATCCCAATACTTACCCCAGCAATATTAATAATAGTTCCATCCTTAAGTTTATAAGATGCTTTCAATACATCTATTATTTTTTCAGCAAATATTTTAGCTTCGTTATGTGAAATATCTACAATAAAAATTCCAAATTCATCTCCGCCTAAACGACTTACCATATCATCATTTCTTATACAATTTTTTAGCCTCTTTGCAACTAATTGTAATAGAAAATCTCCTACTTCGTGACCATATTGGTCATTTATTAGCTTAAAACCGTCCAAATCAAGATACATGATAGCTGCATTATTATATTTGGGTAATTTTTGTTTAAGAAACTCCAAAAAGTGTTTTCGATTAGGCAGTTTTGTTAAATAATCATGATTGGCCCAAAATTTTACTTCCTCTTCTTTTTTGATACGTTCGGTTACATCTCTCATTATTATTAGCGAACATGGCTTTTCTTTATATTCTATCGAAATTCCAAGTGCTTCCATATATTTAAAGCCTCCAGCTAACCCAGTTACTTCTATATTCATCAAATACGTCATGTTTTTTTCTTTCTCTATATACTTTAAGAATTTCTTAAAGGAAGCCTGTTCCTTGGGAAGTAGAAAATCAATAAATGATTTTCCTATAATTTGTCTTGAATCATGTGCACCTAGAAGCATACATCCTGCATTGTTTGCAAAAAAAATTATATCTTTATTCAATAAAAATATCGGTTCTGGTGAAAGTTCAACAACTGTTCTATAACGCTTTTCACTTTCTTCTAGCTTTTGGTAAATGTTATTTATTTTTTTCTCTTCTTTTCTTACTATACACCAAAAAGGAATAAAAGCTAAAATACAAAATATAATATCAACACTATCTTCAATAAACTTTTCTTTGATGCTATGACCTAAAATTCCATCAAGTTTAAATATGGTACTTAAGAATATTTCAATTAAAAAATATAAAACAATAATCAAAACTATCCTTATTACCACTTGCTTTATAGTAAAATTTGAACGTTTCATACTTTCACTCCCTTTATTAACTATTAAATGCCATCGGAAGTAAAAAAGGGAGTATATTATTTTAAAATTTATTAAATATTTCGAATTAATTACATTAGCAAAATTAGTGAAAATAACATAAGATATATTACCGCTGAACCTTCTAAATCCCTAAAAATTATCAAAGGAGGATGCTTTATGGGTTTCTTTGATCTCTTTTGTAAGGACTTTGGTGCCTTTTTCCTATTCTTAATCCTGATTTTATTATTCGCTAGTGTCGGTTATGGTGGCTACAGTAAATAGTTAAACACCTTTAATACCTCTTCGGCCCTCCTATTGGGGGGCTTTACAATTATTCCTTTATTTATTTAACTTCATTTCGGAGTAATTTTGTTATTCCTCTTTGCTTATTTTAAATTTTCAGGATTTAAAGATTCCAGCTCAGGAATAATAAAGCGTCCATCTTTACGAATACAAACATCATCAAAATATATTTCCCCCCCCACCATATTCAGGACGTTGGATATTTACTAAATCCCAATGAATGTTAGACTTATTACCATTTGGTGCTTTTTCATAACATTGACCCGGTGTAAAGTGAAAACTTCCATTAATTTTTTCATCAAATAAAGTATCATTCATAGGCTTATTTATATATGGATTTAAACCAATTGCAAATTCACCAATATAACGAGCCCCTTCATCAATATCTAAAATTTGATTGAGTCTCTTACTGTCATTAGCAGTAGCTTCTATAATTTTGCCATCTTTAAATGTAAATTTAATATTTTCAAATGTAAAACCTTGATAAGATGATGGCGTATTATATTGAATGGTCCCATTAACAGAGTTTTTTACTGGTGCTGTATAAACTTCTCCATCAGGAATATTTCTTTTTCCTGAGCATTTAACAGCAGGAATACCTTTAATTGAAAAAGTTAAATCAGTTCCAGAGCCTTTAATATGAACTCTATCTGTTTTATTTAATATGTCAATAAGTGTGCCCATTGCTTTATCCATCTTGCTATAATCAAGGTTACAGACTTTAAAATAAAAATCTTCAAATGCTTCCGTACTCATACCGGCAAGTTGTGCCATTGAATTGTTTGGATATCTTAGGACAACCCATTTTGTTTTTGGAACACGAATTTCACGATGAACTTTTTTACCTACTACTTTACTATACATTTCTTTTTTCTCGTTTGGAACATCTGTTAATTCTGATTTATTATCTCCAGAACGGATACCAATATAGGCGTCCATATTTTCCATAATATTTGCTTCAAAATCCCCAACCATCTCAAGGTGTTTTTTGTTAGTATTCATTAAAAGAGCTCGTTCAATTTTAGGCTCTTTTAATAAGACAAAAGGAAAAGCCCCTGCCTTGTATACCTCATTTACCAATTCGCTTACTAATTCCGTTTCAACTCCTACATTTTCAATTAAAATCTTTTCCCCTTTTTGCAGTTCAACAGAATAATTAATTAAATTTTTTGCCAATGTTTTTATCCGTGGATCTTTCATTTAATCCTATGTCCTCCTTTTTCACACTTCTTCGAAACCCTTCATTACTCATTTCTAAAAATTCCAGGTCTTCTCGCATTTATCAGACATTGCTTTTAGATATTTCTATGTAACCTCTTGATGTCATCCTGGAAAGTCATATTTAAATAGCAATCAACACCTTTTAATTTGTTTTTGTTAAACCAGTAATAAATAACTTTTTGGGAAAACTTTAACTTTATGGGCAATTTATTCAGGAGTACAAAAGCTTGCTTTCTCATATTATCACACCCTTACTAATTCAAGACAAGTCCTTCACGAAGACAGCTCTCTCTTCTATTCAGTTCCTGAGATAGGAGAGCACAACCATCCATCGTGCCTGAATTCTTAGGAGATACTATAATATGATGTCAGCAAAAAGGCGATATTTCATTATTTAAAACCGAATTTAAAACCGATGCTAGTGGAAATAAGCTCTGGGAAAGTACTTATGGTGGTAAAGATAAAGAGTGGGTATGTAACGTCCAACAAACAAACTATGGAAGGTATATATTCACGGGTAATACAGAGGAGTTGTCTGATGCAGGATCTAAATATATCTATTTGGTTAAGACTAATAAAGAAGGAAAGGCTATTTGGAGCCATACCTTTGGAAGTAAAGAAAATAATCAAGGTTATTATGTTCAACAGACTGAAGACGGTGGTTACATTATTGTCGGAAAAAACGAATGAAAATCTAGTATTACTTAAAACCGACAGTGATGGTAAGAAAGTATGGCATCAGATTTATGAGTTTGGAAAGTATGCATCCTGTGTTCACCCTACTCAGGATGGAGGATATATTATAGCAGGGACCGAGTTATTTAAAACTGATGAAAAAGGTAGTGTTGAATGGGTTCGTGACTTTAAGGTACTATTGGACGATGTCCTACAGACAAATGATGGAGGCTTTATAATGATAGGAGGCAACTCTTTAATTAAGACAGATGATTTTGGTTTATTACAGAATCAACAAAGCCCAGCCGCAAACAGGTTTTAAAAGTCAAGACGGTAGTACAAACTTTATCTACCGTCTTGACTTTGTTACTTGGTGCAAATATACGGAGAAGAGGTATTTGGGCTAATGTCAATACTTTTTTTACGTCATACTTTTGCCACCCGGCTATTTGAAAAAAGAAAAAAACTCAAAGTAGTTCAAGAACTTCTTGGACATGCTAGAATTCAAGTTACTGCTGATACTTACTCTCATGTTTCCCCTGAATTAAAAAAAGGAAGCAGTAAGCAAAATAAATGAAATCTTGAGCTCAGGTACCAAACAGACATCAAAAATAAAAATCGGCACCCGTTTGGATGCCGAAAAGTGTTGATTTTATTGGTGGGCACGGCAGGTTTCGAACCTGCGACCTCTTGAATGTGAGTCAAGCGCTCTCCCCCTGAGCTACGCACCCCAATATACCCATATGTTATTAAACCTTTTGGTGGACGTGAGGGG
>JASKKH010000028.1 GCA_030154265.1 Clostridia bacterium | reverse complement strand
TTAAAAGACCTGCCGGATGTGGTATGCTTGGTATAAGCCATAGTAAAAACCTTCCTGTATGCTTAGTTTGAACACCTATATCATACACGGTTTTTCACTTTTTATTTTGTTGCATTTGATTTTACAATGAACCTTTATTTTTTGTCCAGTCAACTCTATCAGGTGTTTCATTAATATTCTTCAATTCTCTTAAAATTGCTAATTCCGGCTCCTTTTCAGCAAGGAGGTGCTTTAATCTGTCATTTCAGACATAAAAACCACCATTCACCGACAAGTGTCTTCTTTGTTATATCGCCAAACTATTGTAAAATAAAGTTTTTTTAGTTTTCTTTTTAAATATAAAATGTCGTCGATCCCCGGGGGTTTTTGTCCTTCGAATTCTCCTCCCTCAATGGCTTTATTATCTTCCTGCTCTATACCAAAATATATGATAAATCCGGTGTCCCTGACGGTTAAAAACGTAACGGACACGGGATTATGATAATCACCCGGTGGCACGTTTTCTCCCCTATAATACGGGCCATAGTGGGGATTCATTATATCCAATTCAATTTTGGGCTCAGAAGCAGGAAAGGCATCAAAAAACCTGACCTTACCCTGCTGCTTCTCATCCCCAAAAATGAACTTAAAACCGGGGTCTTTTAAAGCTCTTTTTTCCGCTTTTTTTAAATCAATTTCTCCTTCATCATTTTGACCAAACACCAAGTTGATAATAAAGCTTCTTAAAACTCCCTTAATACTCTGGGCGGGTATGTAGGGAATGCCGTATATATGATGCAGCTTTATAGATGTTTCATAGATGGATTCATGTCCCAGGCCCACAATCAGGTGCCATTGTGGCATGAAATTTATCCTCTCATACTGGATACCCATATCTTTCAGATAAAGCAACTGGCGCTTAACAAGGAAATTGACAGGTATCTCCTTGAATTTTTTACCTTTTACTGCTTCAGCTAATCCAAATTTATCTTTATTGAAATGAGCTGCTTTATTCAACTTTAAATAAAAGTTATCTATATTATTTTCTTTTTCTATAAGGATCCTTGTATCTTTCGGCATTCTGTAAGGGATATACCTGATCTCTCCGGCGCTCGCTCCTTTTTCATTTCCTTCAAAAGTAAAAAAATTCCTCCTACTAAGGGAGGAATTTTAAATTAGACATTAAAGCGGAAATTTATAATATCCCCGTCTTTAACTATATACTCTTTTCCTTCCAAACGAACCAAACCCTTATCCTTTGCCTTGTTCATATCCCCTGCATTCTTTAAGTCATTAAAATTAATTACCTCTGCCCGTATAAATCCCCGCTCGATATCACTATGGATTTTTCCAGCAGCTGCCTTAGCAGTGGTACCCTTTTTAATAGTCCAAGCTCGGACTTCATCCTCGCCTGCTGTTAAAAAAGATATTAAACCTAGGCGATTATATATGGCTCGAGCCAACCGATCAATACCAGGTTCATCTATACCCATTTCTTCTAAAAATTGTTCTCTATCCTCCGGTTCTAAGCTTACGATTTCAGCTTCTAATTCAGAACAAATAGTTAGCACAGGAATGTTTTTAGCTTCAGCATAAGCCTTAACTTCTTCTTGGGCCTCAAAACTACCGCCTTCACGTAGTTGATTTTCATCAATGTTAATTACAATAATCATTGGTTTAATAGTTAAGAAACCATAATGCCTTAGAACCTGCCATTCCTCTTCTGTTAAATCGGCCTCCAGCAATGGTTTTTCTGCTTCCAAAACCTCTTTACAGCGATTAAGGGCAGCCTGCTCTAATTTCATATCTCCTTTGATTTTCTTGCTCTGAGCAATTCTCTCTAAACGGGTTTCTATAAGCTGTAAATCTGCTAAAAGCAATTCACTATTAACTATTTCTAAATCTCTAATTGGATCGATATCACCTTCAACATGGATTACAGAATCATTGTTAAAAACTCGTACAACATGAACCAAAGCATCGACTTCACGTACGGCTGCTAAGAAAGCTGCTCCTGAACCTTGGGTTAATCCGGGAACGTCAATAACTTCTAATGTAGCTGGTGTAATTTTTCGAGGGTTATACAGAGAAGCTAAAAAATCTAAACGTTCATCAGGAATAGGAGCTGTTCGGACATTGGTTTTTGTTCTACCAGCATATGTAGATATTTCCGCTTCGGACTGAGTTAAAAGGTTAAATAGTGTTGTTTTTCCTACTAAGGGAAGTCCAATTATTCCACAGGTTAAAGCCAAGTTATTTCACCTCGGCTACCAGTATATCAACTTTATTAATAAAATTAAATATGTTTATAACAAATTTCGCCAAGTTAACCTCTCCCTTTCGGGAATATGTTCAATTAGCATAATTGCTTCCCTTAGCTCAGCCAAAGCATTCGTTTTATCCTGGTTTTTAATCATTTCTTCCGAACGGTTAACTTTTGTTTCAATGTTATCAATTTCAACATGTTCAATTAAAAGTTCCCAATTCCTACGAGTTCTATCCCATCTTTTTTTGAACTTAGACAAATCATTATTGCTAGCTACCCAGTTTTCTGCTTCGACTGACCGTTTAACTTCTTCTAGCTGTGCTCCCATTTCCTTTGCAGTTTTTTCTAAATAATGCTGTATTGTTAACCCACCAGCTGTTATTGTCAATACAATTATTAAAACACTCAGGTAACCAACCCACCATGGTTTCAAAAATTAACACTCCTTACTCGCAGTAAAAATCAATCTGCCCTTTGGAGGTAAGTTGTGCAAAAAATACATCTCGTAGATCTGTAATGTTTCTCTTTTTTGCTTCTTCTGTAAGACTATCTAATGTTATTTGAGCTATTTTTAAATTCCTAAGATTTACATGGCCATCCATTATTAAAGTAATAGGAATTTTGGGTTGTTTAATATTCATCCCCAATTCTTTTGATGTAGGCGGTCTAGCATCAGACTTAGGAATAACACTTATGGTACCGTTAGTTTCCATAATTGCATAAGCTACGTCCGATACGTCTGGATATTCTTTATCCCTTAATTGTTCTAGAATATCATTAATGTTTACACGAAGACGTTGCATTGCCTCTGGTACAAATTGGCCATTCTCTATTAATATCGTAGGAGTACCACAGATAATGGCTCTTGCTTTTTCACTATGAAGGCTTACGAGAGAAAGAACCATTTCTGCTACTAGGAGTACTAAAATGCCAATTATACCACTAGTAAGTGGGATACCTGTATTGCTCATAGGCAAAGCAGCCAATTCTGCAATAATTATAGTAATTACTAATTCATAAGGTTGCATTTGCCCAATTTGCCTTTTACCCATGAAGCGCATAACAATAACTAATAAAATGTAAAGAATTAATGCTCTAACAGCAATAAGTAACATGTAATTAAAGCCTCCCCAAAACAGCTTCATGCATATTTTATCCAATTAAGAAGAGAAGGATGCACAAAGGCAGGTATTTAAGGACAACCAAATAAAAAAGGAACCGGATGATTTCCGATTCCTTTTTGCCTTATATCTGGAGCCCATAACCGGGATTGAACCGGTGACCTCCGCCTTACCAAGGCGACGCTCTGCCGACTGAGCTATATGGGCATGGTTGCGGGGGCTGGACTTGAACCAACGACCTTCGGGTTATGAGCCCGACGAGCTACCAACTGCTCCACCCCGCGATATATTTGGTGGAGGGGACTGGATTCGAACCAGTGAAGGCAACGCCAGCAGATTTACAGTCTGCCCCCTTTGGCCAACTCGGGAACCCCTCCATATTTAATTATCTCTAATCACGACAAGAAGCATTATATCATTTTATATTAACTAAGTCAAGAACTTATTTTATTTAACTTGCAGCTTCATCTCGCCGCTCTAGATAACGCTCCAATTTACGTTTTACGCGTTGAAGAGCATTATCAATGGACTTAACATGCCGTTTTAATTCAGCGGCAATTTCTTGATAGGATTTGCCTTCAAGATAAGACATTAATACTTTCCACTCTAACGAGCTTAAAATCTCACACATTTTTTCTTCAATATCAATAAATTCTTCCCGGCTGATTATTAATTCTTCTGGGTCAGTAATTCTAGTGCCAGAGATAACGTCCAATAAAGTTCTATCAGAATCCTCATCATATATAGGTTTATTTAATGATACATAAGAATTTAAAGGAATATGCTTTTGCCGCGTAGCTGTTTTTATCGCAGTTATAATCTGGCGAGTTATACATAACTCTGCAAAAGCTCTAAATGAGGATAGCTTGTCACCACGAAAATCGCGGATAGCCTTATAAAGACCAATCATACCCTCCTGGACTATATCTTCTCTATCAGCACCAATAAGAAAGTATGAGCGTGCTTTGGCCCGAACAAAGTTCCGATACTTATTTATCAAGTATTCTTGAGCCATTTCATCGCTTTCCTGGGCAAGATAAACAATATCTTCATCGCCCATAATATCATATGGTTGCCAGGATTCTTGTTGCACATTGACGCTCATGCCAACGCCTCCACCCTGGATTTCCAAAAGCCTTGGTTAACTTTATATCTTGTCCAATGACAGTCCTAATTATACAAGAAACCTCAGTTTATCGCAAGAGCCAAAAACCACCTGTAATTTATAGACGTCGCCATCCTTCCAAAACTTTCCGTATAGCACTTTTTATGCGAGTTTCTATTGGAATGCCAGTTGAAGTATCGCTACTTTTCCTAGCCATTTCTTTCCGAGCATTTTCAATGTCAGTTATTAAATCTCCTATAGGCAATCGTAAAGCACCATTACCCATAATCATACGCTGTTCATCCCAATCAGAAGTAGCGACATAAATTCTTCCTTTGGTTTTTATGTTTCTAACAAGCTTTTCAATAACTGCGTCAGCTGTGACTCCTTCTTGGCTATAAATAATTTGTACTGGACCGACCCATTCTTTTTTTTCTACAGCACCAAGCACTTTGTGGCTATCAAAGACAATAATAATACGCCCACCCCAAAAAGCCTGGTAGTTAACTAGTTCTTCTATAAGTTTATCTCGCGCATGGGCAAAACTTGACTCTTTAAGTTTCTTTAATTCTGGCCAGCCATGTAAAAGGTTATAGCCATCGACAATCAAAATATCAGGCAAAATATGGTACACCCCTCTTTAAGGGCGATTTAAGCCTCTTTGTCGTACTACTTCATACATTAATACCGTAGCTGCCGTAGCTACGTTAAGGGAATTAATATGACCTCGCATAGGTAGTTTTATAGTATAATCACAATGGGATTTTATAAATGGAGTAAGCCCCTTATCCTCTCCACCCAAAACTAAAACCAAGGGCATAGTTAGTTCAGCATCATAAACTTCCTTCTCACTTTGACCATCGGCACCTATGACCCAAACACCCTTGGCCTTTAAATCGTCCATAGCCCTGGCCAAATTTGTTACCCGCGCCACAGGAACATACTCCATGGCCCCAGCTGAAGCTTTAGCTGCTGCCGGCGTTAAACCGACGCTACGACGACGGGGAATAATAACCCCATGGGCTCCGCAGGCGTCGGCAGATCTTAATATAGCCCCTAAATTACGGGGATCTTCCACCTGGTCTAGCATTATTATAAAGGGATTTTCTTGTTTTTTAGTAGCAACATCAAGTATATAGTCAACATCAACATAGCCCTTAGCTGCTGCTAAAGCAATTATACCTTGGTGGTAATCCCCTACTAAATTATCCAATACAGCCCTTTCAACCCTTTGTATCGGGATACCATTAGTTCTAGCCATATATGTAATTTCTTTTACCACTCGACCTCTTAGATGAGAAGCCAATAGTATTTTATTTAAAGGTCGACCAGCACGTAAAGCCTCACGGATCTGATTGCGCCCAGCTATGGTTTCGGTCATCGCCTTTCCTCCCTGGTCAATTATTTGGTGCCCTCCCGCAACTATATGAACCTTCATGACAAACGCCTTCCGTCTCACATGAGGGCCCAGCATGATTAAAAATAATTGGAGCTACTTCACGTACTTTCGCCCTCATTTCAAGGGCTAGTCCACGAATTTCCCACTGTGCTCTGTTACAACACCGTAAACTAAAGAAATTAAATAGGCTGCGAGCATTAAATGTACAAACCAATTTTGTCTCACAAGCATTTGGTAATAAATAACGGGCATCTTCCCTTGGAACTAATTCACATAATTCATCGTATGCTTTTTGTAAGGTAGCCATACACTCGTGATAGCGATTTAGGGCTTTTTCTTTGCCAGAAATACTGGGAGGTACAATATAGGAAAAATTACCTTCATCTACATAACGTTGTGATTTCTGAGAATAAGATGCTATCCGGTGCCTGACTAATTGATGAGAAAGGACACGACTGACCCCTTCTATAGCAAAGGTAAAGGTGATGTGTTCCAGGGGTGATTCATGTCCCATGGATAAAAGAAGATTAATTAGCTTCTTCATCTCTTCCGGATCCATATCAGCAAGGATTTCACTAACACCCCTAGATGAATAGCAAAGACGAGCAGCAGTAGCCACCAATTTCTCAGGTTCTGGGGTAAAGCTAATTAATTCTACCTTCACCTAAATCTCCCCCATTATTCTGCCAATTTAAAAATTAAATCAGCAATTTCGTCTAATCTTCTCCAGTCTTCCTTAAGGTACAAATAGCCCAAAAGGCTTTCCAAAGCCGTACTTGAATGGTAATCAGCCGGGGCAGTGTTTCTTGGTAAATGCCCCGGCCGAGCATTACGACCCCTACGTAAAATATCTTTTTCGGCTTGTGTTAAATATTCCTCTAGCGACGCTAATATCCGTGCCTGCTCTGTGGCACTAACGAATCCCTGAGCACGCCGGTTTAGTTGTTGTAATTTAGCTGGACCTTGTTTAACCAATCGAGTACGAACCATTAATTCATAAACGGCATCGCCTACATAAGCTAAAACCAAAGGAGAGAGCCTCGAAACCGTATCCATATATATCCCCTAACTTTTTTTCCATCGAGGACCGTGGGGGGTATCCTCTATAACTATACCTAATTCTTTAAGCCTGTCACGAATAGAATCTGCCATAACCCAATTTTTACTTTTTCTGGCTTCTTGGCGAATGTTTAAAATAATATCCATCAAACCATCTAAAAGTTCATTATCTACCTGTTGTTTTTCATCCTCATGGCCAAAAATCCCTAAAACATCCTCTCCAAGCCGGTCAAACATATCAGAAGCTTCTTTAAGAACATCATTGTTCAATTCATTTGTCCCATTGATATAGCTATTTATTTCTCTGGCTAAATCATATACAGTAGCAATAGCCTTGGCTGTATTAAAGTCATCATCCATGGCTTTTATAAATTCACTTTCAAGTTCTAAAATTCGTTTCCTGAAAGTTTCAGTTTCACTATTAGTAACATCTTCTTTGTGATTTTTAACCAGCTGGTTTAAGGTATCTCTTAGAAGAGAACGAGTATTCTCCAATCTTTCTAGACCTTTCTCAGCTGCCTTTAGTCCTTCATCATCAAAGTCAATTGGACTGCGGTAATGGGTAGAAAGTAAATATAAACGTACAGCAAGGGGACGAAAGCGATTTATAATATCCCTCACCAAAAAGAAATTACCTTTTGACTTAGACATTTTTTCCTGATTAACTGTTATAAAACCGTTGTGCATCCACAAACGAGCAAAAGTACATCCTGTTTGGGCTTCAGCCTGAGCAATTTCGTTTTCATGGTGGGGAAATATTAAATCAGCACCGCCACCATGTATATCAAAACCTGAACCCAGATATTTAAGTGCCATTGTAGAACATTCAATATGCCAACCTGGACGGCCTAATCCCCAGGGACTCTCCCAAGACGGCTCCCCTGGGGATGCTGCCTTCCAGAGAGCAAAGTCTAATGGATTACGTTTGTTATTATTGACCTCTACCCGTGAACCGGCCTGCATTTGATCTAAGGACCTTTTGGATAGACATCCATAATTATAGAATTTATCTACCTCAAAATAAACGTCTCCTGCTACCTCATAGGCACATCCACGTTCTATTAATGCCTTAACTGCAGCTATAATGTCATCAATATGCTGGCTTACTCTAGGATAGATTGTTGCTTTTTTAACATTAAGTGCTTTGGCATCATGGAAAAACTCTCTAATATAACGTTCAGCTATTTCTAAAGCAGGTTTATTTTCATCTTTTGACTTTTTTATTACTTTATCATCAATGTCAGTAAAGTTCTGAACATAGCATACCTCATAACCTCTATATTCAAGATATCTACGTAAAGTATCAAAAACAACCAAAGGACGAGCATTACCTAAGTGGATATAGTTATAAGTAGTCGGTCCACAAACGTACATCCGAACCTTTCCCGGTTCAGCCGGTGTGAACTCTTCCTTTTGTCCCGTTAGAGTGTTGTAAAGATAAATGCTCATCTTTTTCAGCCTCCAATTCTTCAATACGTTGCTGTAGGGATCTGATTTGATTTTGTAAGCAGGTCATCATTTCAGCAACTGGATCCGGTAAATCCCCGTGCCGAAGGTCAATAATTTCATCAATGTCAGCCCTGGCAACTTTACGCCCATTTCTAACAACAATCTTACCCGGCACGCCAACTACTGTACAGTTAGCCGGGACATCGTGTAATACAACTGAACCCGCTCCGATTTTAACATTATCTCCTATTCTAATATTACCCAAAACCTTTGCTCCGGTACTGACTACAACGTTATCGCCAACAGTAGGATGACGTTTACCCTTTTCTTTACCTGTACCCCCTAGAGTAACTCCTTGATAGAGGGTTACGTTATTACCAACCTCGGCAGTTTCACCTATAACGACTCCCATACCATGGTCAATGAAAACACCACTACCCAATTTAGCTCCGGGGTGAATTTCAATTCCGGTTAAGAACCGACTGACCTGGGATATAAATCGAGCAATAACAACCATACCTCGGCAATAGAAAAAATGAGCTATTCTATGAAAAATTATCGCATGGAAACCGGGATAACAAAGGATAACCTCCAAGACACTTTTGGCTGCTGGATCACGCTGAAATACTACTTCAATATCTCTTTTTAACTGACTCCACATTTGCCATCCCCTCCATGATTTTTGATAACTTTTTTTAAAATAAAAAGCCTCTCGTCCGTTCAGGGACGAAAGGCTCGCGGTTCCACCCTGATTGGGATATAATCCCCACTCAATGAGTAAAACATTTACCCAAGCCTTAACGCGGCCAAACGGCAGAGCCTACTTGACATTTCAACTCTGCAGCTCCCAGGGGCATTTCAACGCATGGTTTTCCAGAACCACTTCCAGCCGCTGATGGTTCTTCTCTGGGGATCCTTTGCGTTTACTTATCCTGTTCATCGCCATTAACGTCTTTTATCGAATTAATTATAGACCCTGATTTCCATTACTGTCAAGCAATAATACAACAGCCTGAGCAGCAATACCCTCCTGCCTACCAGTAAACCCCAACCCTTCTGTTGTTGTTGCTTTTATACTGATTTGATCTTTATCAACCTGTATTTCCGTAGATATTCTTTCTCTCATCTTATCAATGTAAGGCACTAAACGAGGTTTCTGAGCAATGATAACTGTATCTGCATTTCCAAGTTTAAATCCTTTCTTTTTTACCATTTGGTATACTTCTTTTAATAGCTCCATACTATCTGCATCTTTATATTTCGGATTACTGGGTGGAAAATGCTGACCGATATCTCCTAACGCTAAAGCCCCAAGAAGGGCATCAGCTAAAGCATGTAGTAACACATCTGCGTCAGAGTGACCTTCTAAACCTAAAGAATAGGGGATTGTAACCCCCCCTAAAACAAACTTGCGATCAGGCACTAAACGATGAACATCATAACCATACCCTATACGCATTAAGAAACACCTGCCAAAATAGCCCGAGCCAAGGTTAAATCACCTGGAGTAGTTACTTTAATATTTGTCTCCTCTCCAGTAACCAACTTCACTTTATAACCTAATTTTTCAATAAGAGATGCATCATCGGTAACTTTCCAGCTATTAGCTTCTGCCTCTTTATATGCTTCAAAAAACCAATCACGCCTGAAAATCTGTGGTGTCTGAACTAACCAAAGTTCATTTCGGTTTAATGTTTTTGTGATAAACCCTGCTTCAGATCCTTTTTTAACAGTATCTTTAGCCTGTAAAGCAGGAATAGCTGCTCCATTACTTAGTGCTGCTTTAACTACACGTTCCAAAAGGCTTAACGTCAAAAAAGGCCGTGCACCATCGTGTACGGCCACCAATTCTGCTGCTGGCGATACGGATTTTAGGCCTTTAGAAATTGATTCCTGTCGCTCTTCCCCACCAGAAATTATGTCTTTAACCTTGTGATAACCTCCGTCCCTTACTAAACGTTCACATAAAGATATATCTTCGGAACGAGTAACAATTATTATTTCATTAACCAAGGGGGATTCCTGTGCCACTTCTAGAGTATAATTTATCATAGGCTTATCGCCTAATGGTAAAAATACTTTATTACTTCCTGCTCCTAAGCGTTTCCCTTGTCCAGCAGCGGCTACTATAAAGCTTAGGAAAGACACTGATATTCTCCTCTTTCTAATGTTTGATGGTGAGCTGTTATTTTTCGATCAGCCGATTTAGGTTTTGCAAAAATCATACGTCCTGCTGCAGTTTGTAAAACACTGGTTACTAAAACGGGTATTGTCTGGCCTATAAAGCGCCTACCATTCTCAACTACAATCATTGTACCGTCATCTAAATAAGCTACACCCTGCCCCAGTTCTTTACCATCTTTTATAACCTGTACTGTCATTTCTTCACCGGGTAAAACAACAGGTTTAACTGCATTGGCTAATTCATTTATATTGAGCACCCGTACTCCTTGAAGTTCGGCAACCTTGTTTAAATTATAATCGTTTGTTAACACAGGTGCTGACATTTTCTGAGCCAAGCGGACGAGCTTACTATCTACTTCAGCCAAATCATCAAAATCAATTTCAGTAACTTTGACTTTTATATTAAACTCTTTTCTTATTTTGTTTAATATGTCTAACCCTCGTCTGCCCCGATTACGTTTTAGTAAATCTGAGGAATCAGCTATATGACGTAATTCTTCTAAAACGAAAGACGGTATAATCATTGTTCCTTCAATAAATCCACTTTTTATTATATCAGCAATTCGACCGTCAATAATTACACTGGTATCTAAAATTTTAGCTCCTGATTTAGAAGGTGCCTCAGACTTTGCCTTATCACGGTCTTTACCACTACCCCAACGGGGGATAAGGTTAAAAACGTTCCAGACCTCATCTTTACGTTTTGTTCCCAGCGTCCAACCCAGATAACCGAATACAATACTACCAGCCATTGGGATATATGCACCCACCAATGGTAGATGTATAAATGAAACACCTAATAAATTAGCAATTATAAGTCCACATATTAATCCTAATGCACCAGTAATTATTTCCTGGGTTGGTATTCGCTGTAACCTCCCTTCCAACCAGCGAGTTGATTGTGACACCAAATTTATTAGATATTGGGCTACACTATAGCCTATTATTGCAGCCATTCCCGATATTATAGTCAAAAATGTCCAGCGTAATCCTTGGGGTAGGCTGCCATCAAAATTCTGAAGCCAAAAATTTAGTCCTTGTTGACCAAGATAATAACCTAAAACTGCTGCCATAAGCCCTATGGCAACCCTTACAATACGGTACAACATTTCTTCACCTTCTTTTATTCTCTACTCTTCCTCAATTCTTGCCTCCCAGTTATTTTCTTTCAAATTGTTCCTCATTTGGTGCAAACTTATACCATTGTAGAAAATTATGCCAAAAGTTTTTCTAACATTGTTTCGATTTCCTCAATCACCTCCCTTACCCAACTACATTTTCATTTTGGTTGGTATCATTACTTCCATTTCTCCATATAGGAAGATAATGTAGTATTTCTATCCATCATATGTTTAAAATCACCCTTAATATAATAATAACACTAAAATATTAAAAAATATCCTGACACTTGTCGAAAATAATTACAAAAAATTAATTTATTAAAGATTTTTTATCCTATTTTTATCTAATCACACTAATCCTAATTCTAGGGCTTCCGTTACTAACCTTACCCCATGTATTTCAAAATTTTGGTCACCTAAGCTTTTTTTATTGCCATCTGGAATAATAAAACGTGTAAATCCCAGCCTTAAGGCTTCTTCTATTCTTCTTTCTATCTGCGTAACAGCCCTAACTTCTCCAGCTAAACCAACTTCCCCTAAAACTAAAGTATTAGCTTCTAATGGTTTATCTTTAAGACTTGATGCTATGGCCAAACATACAGCTAAATCAGCTGCCGGTTCATTAATAGCAATTCCCCCTGTAACATTAAGATAAACGTCGTAGCCACTTAAAGGTAACCCTGCTCTCTTTTCTAATACCGCTGACAATAAAAGAATACGGTTTAAATCAATTCCTGTAGACAAACGACGAGGATTACCAAAAGCTGTTTGACTTACCAGAGCTTGAATTTCCATTAGTATAGGACGCGTACCTTCAAGACAAGCCACAACGCTTGAACCCGCTGTTCCAGAAGGTCTCTCAGCTAGTAGTATTGCTGAAGGATTATTTACTTGTTGGAGGCCAAATCCCCCCATTTCAAAAACACCTAATTCATTTGTTGAGCCAAATCGATTTTTAGCCGCCCGTAAAATCCGATATGCCTGGTATCGTTCTCCTTCTAAATAAAGTACAGAATCCACCAAATGTTCTAAAACCTTAGGTCCCGCTAAAATTCCTTCTTTAGTTACATGACCAATAAGAATTATGGCCGGACCATTATCCTTGGCTAAACGTAAAAAACGGGCTGCACATTCACGTAACTGCGAAACGCTTCCCGGTGCTGTTTGAATAGAATCTAAATACATTGTTTGGATAGAATCAATAATTACTACTTTGGGTTTTAAACTATCAACCTGTGATATAATGACTTCAATATTTGTTTCGGCTAATAGATAGATTTCCCCTTCTATCGTCCCAAGACGCTCTGCCCTTAATTTTGTTTGCCGCAGAGATTCTTCTGAAGTCACATAAAGGATTTTTCCATATCTCTTTGCTAACAAATGAGCTACTTGCAGAAGTAAAGTTGACTTCCCAATCCCAGGCTCACCTCCAACCATAACAAGTGAACCTGGTACTAACCCTCCTCCTAAAACTCGATCCCATTCATCTATAGAAGTCACCATTCGTTCTTCATTTAGACTACTAATGTCGGCTAAAAGAGTAGGCTTTGTCTTGTTTTGGGTTGATTTATTTGCTTCAATTTTGGCGGTTTCAATAACTAGTGAGTTCCAACTACCACAACCTGGACATCTACCTAAAAAACCTCGTGACTCATAACCGCACTGTTGACAGACATAGCGTTGCTTTATTTTGGCCAGTTACTCCACCCTCTAACTATTATAACATTATAAATTTATCGTGTAATACTATTCCATCTTAGGCTTTCTTTTCCTGTGAAATTTTGTAATGTTGCCGGTGCCAAGATAAGAAATTTTCTACTTTTTCTGTTGTTAAATTAAGTATTTGTTCTGCAACTATTCCCGCTCCCCGAACAATCTCTAAAGCACGTGTTACATCTCCTACGGAGCTGAATATATGAGCATCACTATTTATCGCCACCAAAGCTTTATGCTTTTTAGCCAGCTGAGCTAACAACTGACAACGTGGTAAGCTTCCTTGGCGCTAATACTAAAAAAATTATTATTTATTTCAATTGCTTTGTTATATTTTACCGCTGCTAAGACTAACTTCTCGAGATTTATAGGAAACTGAGGGTTTCCCGGATGAGTAATTATATGAACATGTGGATTGGCCATAGCAGCTATTGCAGCCCGAGTATATTCTTTTACCGAACCACCATCAAAACCTGTTCCTGTATGGAAACCTGCTAAGACGATATATAAATGTTTAAGCAAACCTTCAGGAACATCTAGGGTTCCATAAGCATCAATAATATTGCTTCTACACCCCTAAGAATTTGTACATTACCTATTTCCCTTGGTATGGCAACCATATTATAAAAATGATATTCATGAGGTCCACCTGGCATCATAATTCCATGATCAGTTATAGCGATCATCTTTATATTTTGCTTTTCGGCTGCTTCAACCATTTCTTTAACAGTACTATACGCATGTCCGCTGGCAATGGTATGAGTATGAAGATCAGTTTCTAAAAACATTTTTATCAACTCCTTAATCTATCTCATAATATGTTATCAATAAAATATTAATTAAATATTATAATGTCTTTATTACAATATTAAGTTTTTACTTTTATCATTTAAGCCTGGCTCCTAATTTGTAAAATGTTATTTATTTTTTTGTATAATAACTTCAAAACATGATAATAATACAACTAACAGGATCGGTTGAGGCCGAGCCAAGAAGGTTATAAAGTCATTTGGACTTTATAATTTTCGGCCAAAGGTCTTCAGTAGGTAACTCTCTGTAGGCCGGCGGGAAGATCAGCAACTGTTCGTCATGGCTCATTGCTTAAGTGGGTCAGTAAGGATGGTTGTTGGTCGAGCAAAGATAACTGTAGCTTCCGCAGGCTTAAAAGGCTGGAGGTCTTTATGAATCAATAGTGATTTATATAGGCTTCTAAGGAAGCTGTAGTTGTCGAACAAAGGTTATTACAGTTGCCGTAATGGTTTATATTTATAGGCTATGTAGGTAGCTGTTATAGCCGGAGTTAAGGTTTTAATCGATTCTGCATAAGGCTACTCGAAAATCGAGTAGCCTTTTTAATTAAAAAAATAAGCCCAGCTAAAATCCGGGCATCAGAATATATATATATTAAGGAGGTCAGAGGACATATATAAAATCTTTATAATCGATATTATATATCATTTATGTTAAGAAAAATTAATATTTATATTAAGTTTTAATTAAGTTTTTTTAATTTAATCGGATATAGGTAAAATAAATGAAAAAACACTACCTTGTTCTAATTCACTTGTAACGTTAACTGTACCATTATGAGTCTCGATGATGTGTTTTACAATTGATAATCCCAAACCTGTACCTCCGGACTCACGTGAGCGGGCTTTATCGACTCTATAAAATCGTTCAAAAATTCGAGGTAGACTTTCTGGTGGAATACCAATACCCGTATCTTGAACTTGGACTAAAACCTCATTATTTTCAGAGCTAGCCTTTATTTTAACTTTGCCACCATTTTCTGTATATTTAATGGCATTATCAATTAAATTCATTAAAACCTCAGCTAAATAACTTTCATTAATAGCAAGTTCTGGCAATTCTTCAGGAACTTCAACCTCTAGAGTTATGTTTTTATCTTCCGCAAGTTTTCTAACTGTTGTTAATACTTTTTCTAATGTCAAAGATAAATTTGCTTTACCCGGATTAATATTACGACGTTTATTATCTAATCGTGATAATTGAAGAAGATCTTCAATTAATTTTTGCAGGCGTTCAGCTTCTTTATTTATAATACCTAAGAAACGACGAGTTACCTCCTTGTCTTCTAAAGACCCTTCCAATAAGGTTTCAGTAAAACCCTTAATTGAAGTCATTGGCGTACGTAATTCATGGGAAACATTAGCAACAAATTCTTTCCGCATTTGTTCCAATCGAATTATATTAGTAATGTCTCTAAAGGTTAAAACAGCGCCTATAACTCGTCCTTGTTCACTTGTAACAGGAGTACCAGTTAATCTAAACGTTTGCTCAGTAGTATGGAAAAGTCGAATTTGAGTTTCTATAGACCTACCACTAGACAAAATTTCTTGAGTAACCTCATCAACTTTATGGTGACGAATTACTTCCAGTAAATATTTGTTTTTAACCATTTGGTTGTTCTTACCGAAGAGATCTTCAGCCGCAGGATTAAGTAATATAACCCTTCCTACCTGGTCTACAGCGATAAGTGCATCAGTCATACTAGAAAGAATTGCTTCAACTTTATTGCGTCCTTCTGCAATTTGGCGAAAATTATTACGTAAGGTTTCAACCATAATATTTAAGTGGGAAGCCAATATACCAATTTCATCATTGGTTTTAATATCTATTCTTTGTTCAAGATCTCCCGAAGCAATTTTCTTAGTTAAGGGTAATAATGACTTTAAGGGCTTAATAATTTCACCGGTCATTATAAAAGTACCTATGCCAACAATCACAAGAGTCATTAAGGTAATTATTATTAAATGAATGTCCAACTCTGAAATTACATTGTTAATCTCAACTGGTCCCATTGAGCTACTATTAATTAGTAAATCTAAAACTAACTCATGAATATAAAAAGAAGCAGCAATAAACGTGAATAAAAGAACAATAATAATTTTAGTAACAATCTTCCATCTTAATGAGTGCAAATACCTCACCAACCCTCGATTTTATACAAGTAAACATGGCTCAACAGCCACCACTAATGGGTCGAATTGATAGCAAAATCATTGATAATACAACTATAAGTTCAGTAAAAGTTTGATTTTCTTTTTTATTCATAAATTATTTTATTCCCCCATAAAATAATGTCTATGATAATTTATTCCCAAACACTATCTTTCGGTAATAGATACTATATTAATACCTAAATTAAAAAAAATCGCCCTCTAATTTATAAAGAGCGATTCATAAAAAATTATTTATCGGAAATAAATTCTACTCGCCTTCTTCGTTTTCTACTACTTTGTTTAGGTCCTGAATTAATTTATCAACATCAATACCATGTGCTGATGCCCCTTGACCTATGCTTTCAAAACGAGCTGCCGCACATCCTAAGCAACCCATGCCGTGTTTCATAAAAACAGGAACTGTTTGTGGGTATTTGCTAATACAATCTGTAATACTCATTTCTTTAGTTATAGTAGCCATTATAAACACCTCCATAATCAGTCATTTCCCATTATAAGTGGATAAATTCCCTTTGTAAAGAAAATCCAAATAAAATTCTAAAAAACAGGAAATAGAAAATTAAAAATAAAAAAGCATAAGTTTATCGATTGGTTAACTTATGCTTCGTTTGGACATTATGTTTTTCAAAAAGTTATAAATTCTGGCGGGAGTGCGTGGGAATCGAACCCACCGCGCCCGAGTCTTAACCCACGCGCCAACTGGATTTGAAGTCCAGGCAGGCCACCAGGCCCGATCCACTCCCACAATAATTATACCCTACTTCTTATAATATATTAAACCCGGTTTAGCATTAGTGAAACCTTAAGAAAATTATTTTTAACCTCCTAAATAAGCTTTTTTAACGGCTTCACTGTTTGCTAAATCAGAAGCAGAGCCTTGAAGGGTAATTCTGCCAGTCTCCAGAACATATCCGCGATCAGCAATACTTAATGCCATACTGGCATTTTGCTCAACCAATAGAATAGTTGTACCCTGTTCATTTATTTCTTTAATTATACTAAAAATTTCCTCAACAAGAAGAGGTGCTAAACCCATAGATGGTTCATCCAATAACATTAGTCGAGGTTGAGACATCAGTGCACGACCAATAGCCAGCATTTGCTGCTCTCCACCGCTTAAAGTTCCAGCCAATTGTTTTTGCCTTTCCTCTAAGCGTGGAAACTTACGAAAGACATCTCTAATACTCTTAATTATGCCTTCTTTATCCTTACGCAGATAAGCTCCTAATTCTAAATTCTCCCTCACTGTTAGGTTGGCAAAAATTCTCCGTCCTTCCGGCACTTGGGAAATACCGTACTTAACTATTTCTTGAGCAGGCAATCCTGTTATATTTTTATCTTTATACTTGATTGTCCCTTGGCGGGGACTTAAAAGCCCACATATAGTGTTTAAGGTTGTACTTTTTCCAGCTCCATTAGCACCAATCAGGGTAACAATTTCCCCTTCATAAACTTCTAATGAAACACCTTTCAGGGCATGAATGGCACCATAATATACATCAAGATTTTCTACTTGTAATAAAATTACCGTTCACCCCCACGTCCAAGGTAAGCTTCAATAACCCTTTCGTTATTACGGATATCTTCTGGTTTCCCTTCAGCAATTACCTGGCCGTAATCTAAAACATAAATATGCTCACAGATGCCCATAACTAAAGTCATATCATGTTCAATTAATAAAATAGTTAAATTAAATTCCTGTCTGACCCAGTTTATCAGATCCATTAAATCTCTGGTCTCTTGTGGATTCATTCCAGCGGCAGGTTCATCGAGTAATAAAAGCTTAGGTTTAGCCGCTAAAGCCCGTGCGATTTCTAATCTTCTTTGTTCGCCGTATGGTAAATTACAAGCCTTTTCATCACGATATCTGGATAAGTTAAAAATTTCTAACAGCTTTTCACTTCGTTTGCGTATCTCCTTTTCGCCCTTATGAAAAGCTCCTAATCTTAAAATTGAACTGAGGACACTATAATTACTATGCCAATGGTAGGCGATTCTAATATTATCTAATACACTAAGTTCATTAAACAAACGTATATTCTGGAAAGTACGAGCAATAGCTCTTTGAGTTATTTGGTAAGGCTTTAACCCTACTATACTTTTATTTTCAAATCTTATATCCCCTGAGGTCGGTCGATAAACACCAGTTAAAAGGTTAAATATAGTCGTTTTTCCAGCTCCATTGGGCCCGATTAGTCCTGCTAATTCCCCTTTTTTAAGGTTTAGGTTGACATTAGCGACCGCTGTTAAACCACCAAAGGATATTGTTAAATCCTTAGTTTCCAGCAGATTCACTAACTTCACCTCTTTTCTTGACCCACCTGTTCAGGGTAAATTCTTTAGTTCCCATTAAACCCTGGGGTCTAAATACCATTACAACAATTAATAAAACTGCATAAATCACCATTCTTAGAACTGCTAAATCTTGCAACGCAGCATTAACAATGGTAATACCCGCTGCTGCAATTATTGAGCCTGTCATACTCCCCAAACCACCTAAAACAACCATGACTAAAATGTCAAAAGATCTCAAGAAAGTAAATGTGGTGGGTTGTATTAAATAGAAGTAATGAGCATAAAGGGCACCACCAATACCAGCAAAAAATGCCCCCATGGCAAAGGCCAATACCTTATAGTAAGTTGTATTAATCCCCATGGTTTCTGCCGCAATCTCATTTTCACGAATAGCTACACAAGCACGACCATGAGTAGAATTCAAAAAATTAACAATAACTACGATTGTAAATACTACCATTACGAAAAGGTAAGGCCAATTTGTTTGGCGGGGTATGCCAATCATTCCAGCTGCACCGCCGATATAGTCTATATTTATAGTTATACCTCTGATTATTTCTCCAAAGCCTAAGGTAGCAATAGCCAAATAGTCACCTTTTAAACGTAAAGTAGGTAAACCGATTATTATCCCTGCTAAGGCTGCTGCCAATGCACCAAGTATTATAGCGAGTAAAAAAGGTTTATCCAAATACATTGTAAAAATAGCTGATACATAAGCCCCTATGGCCATAAAACCGGCATGTCCCAGGGCTAACTGACCGGTAACCCCGACAATAAGATTTAAACTTACTGCTAAAATTATATTAATTCCTAGTAACATTAAATTAATTTCTTGGAATTTACTGATCATTCCAAGGGATAAAAGACCAGAAACTAAAAAATATATTGCTAAAGCACCGGCCAGTGCAATAAGATTTTTTTTGCTAATTCTCATTTTTTTCACCTACACCTTCTCTGTATCGTTCTTTCCAAGTAAACCGGCCGGCTTAATCAATAATATTAATATCAATAAGAGAAACACAATAGGGTCACGTAACTTACTACTCCAATAACCAGCAACCATAGTCTCAAATATACCTAATGCAAAGCCACCTACCATAGCACCAGGTATGCTACCAATACCACCAATAACTGCCGCCACAAATGCTTTAAGACCCGGCATAAGACCCATTAGAGGTTGAATGGTATTATAATACAAGCCAAGTAAAATTCCTGCTACAGATGCAAAAGCCGATCCTATGGCAAAGGTAAAAGAGATAGTATTATCAACATTAATACCCATGAGTCTTGCGGCATCTTTATCGTATGAAACCGCTCGCATAGCTTTACCTGTTTTGGTATAACGAACAATATATTGTAGAAAAATCATCATTGCAATAGTAATTAATAAAATCAGTAACTGAAGAGTTGTTACCGTAACATCCAAACCAAGTAAAGATATTGTCAAATTATTATTTTCTATTAATCCCCTCGGGTAAGAACGAAGATTACTTCCCAGGACCATTAGGCCACCGTTTTCAAGGAATAATGACATTCCTATAGCTGTAATTAATGCTGCCAATCGTGGTGCATTACGTAGGGGCTTATAGGCTACACGCTCAATGATTATACCTAAAAGACTTGAACCCGCCATCGCTATAATAAATGCCCACCAAATGTTAAGTTTTAGATACACAACTGCATAAAAGGCAATATATGCCCCTACCATCAAAATATCGCCATGGGCAAAATTAATAAGCAAAATAATTCCATATACCATAGTATAGCCCAAGGCAATTAGGGCATAAATACTACCCAATGATAGACCGTTTATTAATTGCTGGAGAAAACCGGCCATTTTGCCATCTCCTATCTCACAACATAATAAAGTCCAATGAGGGGGTTTCCCCCCTCATTGGCTCAAAAATGCTTATGTTTAGTTTAGTTCTGGGGTTTAATCTTATCCTTCAAGGTCTGTTTACCGTCAACCATTTCGATGATTGCAATTTCTTTTACAGGGTTGTGGTTTTCATCTAAGCTCATTTTACCGGTAACACCATCAAAATCCTTGGTTTCTTCCAAGGCTTTCTGAATGGCTGCTGGATCAGCTTTTCCGGCACGATTAATTGCGTCAGCTATAAGCTTAGCAGCATCGTAGCCAAGGGCAGCAAATGCGTCTGGTTCCACACCGTATTTTTCTTTGTATGCCTTAACAAAGTTTTGAACTTTTTCACTGGGGTCACTTGAAGAATAGTGGTTTGTAAAGTAAGTATTATTTAAGTTAGCAGCTCCACCTGCATATTCTGCTAATTTGGGAGAATCCCAACCGTCTGCACCGAGCATAGGTACATCAAGCCCTAGTTCACGAGCCTGGCTAATAATTTTACCCACCTGTTCATAATAAGCAGGTATATAAATAAGGTCAATATCAGCATTTTTAGAGCTATTTGCGTTGTAAGCATTTTACCCTCTGGGAGGCTAACGCCCATACCAGACATGGACGTTTTCCAGGCCACAGGACAGGAAGAATAACTAATA
>JASKKH010000027.1 GCA_030154265.1 Clostridia bacterium | reverse complement strand
AAGTGTCCGCGAAGCGGAGACATAGCCTTTACCCTTGACTGGCGACTGGCAAGCTGAATAATTTAAGCGTCGGTGTTCAGGTGGGTTATACTGACTGAGAAATTTTACACACAATTTAGGACTTGATCGTTTTTAACATTCAAAAAACATGATTATTTTAGTTTAATTATTTACAACGTCATTAATCAAAAGTTTAAATAACTTAACCTTTCATCTTTTGTTTTATATTCATAGATTCATGGAATAATTTACCTCCCAATAATTATATTTAATAATATACAGATATATACCAAGGGGAAGTTCAATATGCCGTGGGTAAATCAAGAAAAGTGTATTGCTTGTGGCGTTTGCTTCAAAATATGCCCGGTAGACGCCATCTACTGGTGGAATGCAAGAGCTAAAATAGACAACAATAACTGCAAAAAGTGTGGTAAATGTATGGAAACATGTAAACAAGAGGCCATCAGACCTGATAGTGAACCTCAGGTAGAAAAAAAGAAAAGAAAATTAAATACAATTGGCCTTTCTGGGATTTTTAATTCTACATTCCTTATTTTACGAAAATTTATTAAAAAAAAGCTTCCTAACGTAAAGTGAATAAAGGAAAAAGCAGTATAATGTCGAATACAGATATAAATAATATATAAACGCTATTGAACATAATTCCCTATAAAAATTCACATTATAAAAGCAAATATAAAAACAGCCGGCATAATCTGCCGGCTACTTTTGGAACTAAATAATCTCCCCAAATTTTTAATCAGGGAGTACTGATATATGGAACTTCACTCAATCGCAATTAGTATTATTGTTGGTGCTTTTATTGGATATTTTACAAATTGGCTAGCAATCAAAATGCTTTTCCGTCCTTTATTTGAAAAACGGATTTTGGGCATTCATATACCCTTTACCCCTGGGATTATTCCAAAAAGGCGCCATCGTTTAGCTGTTAGTTTTGGTGACACAGTAGGAAATTTCTTATTAAGTCAGGAACAACTCCAAAGCATACTTCTCAATGAAAAAGTAAGTCATAAATTTTCGCAAATGTTGCACCAGTTTATTCATGAAAAACTCAATAGTCCCTTACCCTTAAAAACAGTTTTAGCTAATTCATTAAACAAAAGTGAAAAAAAATTAGAAAACTATTTGCACTCATTATCACAGTTAGCCATACAAAAAATTAAACAACCTGAGGTCATCGAAGCACTGGTTTATTTTATTTCCAAAGAAACTTCAACAATTCTTGATTGGCCAGTTAATAAAACTATAAGTATAAAGAACATCCAATATGTTTTAAAAAAGAACCGTAATATTTTTAACGATTTTATTGTTAATAAACAAATTAAGGATACATTTTACGGTCTACTTGAAGAGAGAATTTCAAATTTTATAAACAGTAAAGAAAATATTAGCTCTATTGTACCTAAACAAATTCTAGACTCCATAGAAGAAAGATTCGAAACAATACTTTCTACTCTCATAAAGTATTTAACAGCTTACCTTAAAACACCAGAAGTACATCAACTATTAGCCAAACATATAGAAAATTTCTTTGAACAAAATTTTTTCCGGCAGGCCCTTGGCAGTTTTATGCGCTTTTTAGGTAACGATAAAAATGATATAGCTAAAATTATCATAAACGAAACAGTTGAATTTTTAGAAGACCCTAAAAACCAACATAACATTATCCTTAACCTAAGTGGCAAACTAAAAAATAATTTACATACTTTGACCATTTATGACATTACATCTAATTTAAATGCAAAGCAAAAAGAAGAACTTACTAAGCAAATAATTCTTTTAATTTATAACCGGCTGATACAAGAAGAAAATTTAGATAAACCTGAAAAAGTACTTGAAAGATTGTACATAAATAATAGTCATAAGACATGGGAAGAACTGCTGATTTACTTGGGCATTAATAAACCTAAAACTGTTTTATCTCAATTTATAAGAAGAAAAATAGAATATGTGATTCTTCAAAATAATAACTTCGATAAAAAAATATATGGTTATATTTATAATACGGGAATAGGAATTTTAAATACCAGTGTAGTCAGTCTTGTTCAAAAAATAGGTATTAAGGACTTGTCGGGATTAGAAAAAAACATCTTAGGCCTATATCAATCTTGGGTCAAGAAATACTCACCGACTATAATAAACACTTTAAATATTAAAGAAATAATAGAGAAAAGAATTAATGAATTAGAACTGTTACAGGTAGAGAAACTAATCCTTAATATTGTCAAGAAAGAATTTACCGCGATTACATGGTTAGGAGCTTTTCTAGGAGGTATCATAGGTTTAGTGATGCCACTACTAAACTTATTTTTAACTTAAAAAAACTTCTTATGGTAATTACTTCCTCGACAACCATTGAGACTATCCTATACAACCTTGCAGTTGAAGGCTTCAAATCGTAACGGAATTAAAGTTCTTCCTTTGAGGATTACCGGTTCTAACCTTGGAGTAACTGTGGTCAATGAGACTAGCGAGTTGGATAAAACCCTAGAATGGGCCGCAAGTTTCTCCAATTCAGGTTCTTTAATACTGGAAGAATTTATTTCCGGTGAAGGGGTTTGTGTCGAATCATTTGTCATTAACGGACAGATAAAAATAGTTGCGTTATTATCTAGAAAAGATACCCCACCGCCATATTGTGGCCAGTTAGGTTCAGCTACTCCTGCTTTTTCCCTAATGATACTCAAGAATTATTCCACCAGGTTGTAACCAACGCCATCAAGGCAACGAACATTACCAACGGTCCAGTTCATTCCGACCTAATCCTGTCCCCCAACGGACCATACTTAATTGAACTATCCCCCAGGTTAGGAGGAGGGTATTCTAATTCCCATCTAATCCCTCTAGCTACGAGTGTTAACCTCATTCATGCTACCATCGACCTGTGCCTAGGCTACAAACCCCAAAATACCTTCGAGGAGTAGCCTACCATTATATAGTTCTACCTCCAGGTACCGTTCAACAGGTACCCCCTTTAGCCTAGTTCAACTGTCCAGAGCTAGTTGAAACTAATTTATTTATTAAACCTGGTGATGTTATAACCGAATTCTACAGTGCTTCCGTTGCCTCCGGATATGTCGCAACCAAGGGTAAAACTGCCAGGGCAGCTATAGATAGTGCGTTTCGGTTATGTCATGAAATTAAAAATAAGATAATTGTTAGGTAGGTATTAAGGTTTTTCCTTTTGGGGTCAAAAAACTATCAACTAAAAGCAATTGGGTTGTTGCAAATGAAAGTAATCATGCTATAAATAGTATGCAGCCTGATTTGGTAATTGAGAAAATTTAGATATATATGTAGGACAAAATAGTGTCTATTATCTAGCAGTACCTTTAAATATAAAATACAGTGAACAAAAGAGTAGAACAACGCCAGATAGCCTGTAATAATTTATCGGCATTTGACGTAATCCAAATAAGCCAAAATGATCAGCTATTAAGCTAATAGTCATTTGTCCAGCAATGACCGACAGCATGGTAACTGCCGCTCCCAGTTTAGGTATAATAAAAATACTAGAGAAAACAAAAGTAGCTCCCAGTAGCCCACCTGTTAATTGCCACCAAGCAGCTTCTTTAGCCAAAAAAATACTACCCTTTCCCCAAACTGCAACATTAATGGCAAGGACAAGACCACCTACTAAAAAATTAAAAAGTGCTGCCTCTATTAATCCTATTTTACTGCCCAAGCTACTATTGATTGGTCCCTGCATTCCAATTAGAGAACCGGCTAAAATGGCCAATAAGACAAACAATATTTTCAAGTACGCTTCCCCCATTACCTAAGAACTTGATAAATAAAAATCATCAGACACTAGTAATATTAAAGTTTACAAAGTACTTTCGTTAATAAAAATACCGCCAGACTATTACTTTTTAGCTTAAAATTCCATATGCTTATTATTATAAACACATCTAACTACTACTGGTCAATTTTAAATTCTTATAAACTTAAACAGTAAGGTGAAATGTTAGTAGCTTTTTTGGTAAGAGAAGCACTCCTTTAAGGATTGCCTCAAAAATTAAGTCTTAAAAAGTAAAATCGCCCCTTCTGAACGGCCTGATTATCGGTTTTTATAAAGTCATTTCTCCTAGAATAGTGGTAACTTCTTTAATACTATGAACAACAGAAGGTTTAGCTTTAATGAGTTTATGATATATATCAGAAGCCTTACCACCAGTGTAATCACGCTTAGATATATCATCTTCTTCTAAAACAATCAAAGAACGACTATTATTCTTACTATTTATTTCCAAAACCGCTTCTAAGTTCTTTAGATTTCCAGATCCAAAGGGAATACTTGCCAAGATAACTACATCTGCTTCTTTCATAAATTCTAAATTCTTTTGATAGCATGTTTCTGAAATTGCAGAAAAGGGTGGCGCTGCTACTATTTCTATACCCAGTGCTCTAGCTTTTTCCCAGTCACTGTCGCCAACATTAAGTACTCCACAGGTAACTTTATATCCAAAAGTAACTAGTTCCTGAAGAAGTAGTGAACTAGCACCCCCTCCCCCAACAACATGGATAGAAATGTTATCCGTCTTTTTAGAAGAAGAGTTATCTGTTTTTGAAAGATGGATTAACATCGGCCTATTGTTAACAGGGTGATTAGTTATAATAACATCACTGTTGTATACAGCCTTAATATTAGGAGCAGTCATAACTTCCTGTGGAGAGCCTTGGGCGAATACTTTTCCACGTGACAGAAGAACAAGATAGTCACAGTACTGAGCAGCCATATTGAGGTCATGCAAAACCATTACAACCGTAAGTTGATTTTCTCTACTTAATTTTTTCATGAGGTCAAGAACTTCCGTTTGGTAATTTATATCAAGGTGAGAAGTAGGCTCATCCAAAAGAATTACTTCTGGTTCCTGGGTTAGAGCTCTTGCAATTATGACCCTTTGTTTTTCTCCTCCGCTAAGTTCAGTTATTTTACGATGCGCAAGGTGTAATGTACCGGTTAACTCCATTGCTTCCCGGGCCAAGTCAAAATCTCTTTGACTTTCCTTTTTAAATTTCCCCAGATGTGGAAGTCGTCCCATAAGGACAATTTCCTCTACAGTAAAATCAAAGTCAATCCGGGTTTCTTGAGGTACAACAGCAAGCCTGCGACTCATTTCAACCCGGGTTATAGAGTTAATGTCTTGATCCAGTAGTATTACTTTCCCTGAAGCGGGAGTTAAAACCCGACTAATAGTTTTTAAGATTGTGCTTTTGCCAGAACCATTAGGTCCTATAATTCCTAAAAAATTTCCTTTTGGGATACTAAAATTAACACCTTTAAGTATCGGTGTATTACCATATGAACAAAATATTTCATGAACATCTAATACACCTGTGCACATATTGACCTCCTAATAATTATAAAGGTGCGTTTTTACGTTGTCTCAAAAGGTAGATAAAAAAAGGCCCCCCAAATAAGGTAGTAATAATTCCAACCGGTATTTCCATTGGAGCTAAGACAATACGAGCAATTGCATCGGCCAATACAAGAGAGATAGCTCCCATAAATGCAACTGCAGGCAAGAGTATCCGATGGTCTGGACCGACTAATATTCGGACTATATGTGGTATAATCAGCCCCACAAAACCTATAATTCCACCACCGGATACAGCCGTCGCTGTAAGAAGAGAAGCACTTATAAGTAAAACTTTCTTTACTTTTTCAACTTCAACCCCAAGGTGTTGAGCAGATTCTTCTCCTAGTAGCATCACGTTAAGCTCCCGAGCATAATAGAATATAGCTCCCATACCCAACAAAAAATAAGGGATACCCATCAATACATAATTCCAATGCCGACCTGAAAAACTTCCCATAAGCCAGAAAATAATTTGATGCAGTTTTTCACCACTCATAAATAATAGAAAAGATACTACTGCAGAAAGTAAAGAACTCACCACAACACCTGCTAATAACAGGGTTAAAACGGCTACTTTCCTTCCAAATTTAGCAATATGGTACACTATTAATATTGTTAATAAAGCCCCTAGAAAAGCCATAAGTGGAACAGCACTAAATCCGAAAATATTTATGTCTATAGAAAAAATAACAGCAATAGCAGCTCCAAGAACTGCTCCTGAAGAAACACCTATAACGTAGGGGTCAGCCATGGGGTTGCGAAATAGCCCCTGAAAAGTAGCTCCTGCCAGTGCTAAAGATGCCCCGGCTAAAGCAGCCAGAATAACCCGTGGAAGCCGAAACTCAAAAATTATTGTTTCATCTACTTTAGACCAATCGGGAACTACCCAGGAAGAAAAAAAAGGCAGGTGGGATAAAAGCATTTTATTAATTTCTCCAGGGTTTACGTTAACTGCTCCTACCCCTGTTGCCAAAACCATAGTCAAGCATAGAATGAAAGCAAAAAGTAAAATAGTTATCTTCCATGGCAGTTTTCTTAAACCCATCATTAAAGACCCGCTTTCTAAAATCTTTCTGGATGGAGTACTTTAGCTATGGCTTCCAAGCCCTCTACAATTCTTGGCCCCGGTAGTGTTATCAAGTCATCTTCAAGTATATAAACCTTACCATTTTTCACCGCAGATATATCAGCCCAACCCGGCCGCTTCTTAACATTTTCAAGTGTAGCGGTATTGGAGCCATGCAGGTCTGGTGCAATCATCACTTCTGGATTTTTCCTTAATAAAACTTCCACACTATATTCAACATAATCTGTTTCAGCATCAGCACCAATATTTATTCCACCTGCTTGGGTAATAAGATCATGTATTATTGTCTTAGGACCGGCAGTCATAATTGGCTCACTAAATACTTCGTAATAAACTGTGGGTTTGTCCTCTTCAGGAATATCTTTAACCTTTTCTACTACTTTTTGGACCTTTTCTTTCATTGATGCTACAACTTCATTTGCTTCTTTTTCGTGACCGGTGGCCTTCCCTACCAATGTAATGTTTTCCATAACGCCCTCAATAGTTTTGGCATCTAGTACAATAACGGGAATATCAACACTTTCTAAATCCTTTACAGCTTTTTCATGCATGGTAGTAGCTAAAACCAGGTCTGGATTTAAAGAAAGGATTTTCTCCATATTGGGGTCAGAAAATCCGCCAATAACTTCTTTGGTTTTAGCTTCTGGAGGATAATCACAATACTTAGTAACACCAAATACTTTATCCCCTAGGCCTAATGCAAAAAGAATTTCAGTAGCACTGGGTGCTAGTGAAATAATTCGTTGGGGTTTTTTTTCAATCTTTACACTTCTGTCTAAACTATCCTTAATGATTAACTGAAAGTTTGTTTTGTTATTATTTAATTCAGTTTCGTTAGTTTCCGTTTTACAACCTGAAAGTAAAAAAACATTTACTAATAACATACACAACAAAATTAACAAGCTGTTTATCTTATTTTTATTCCTATTCATATTAGCTCCTCCTACTAGTTCTTCTTATAGAATTTAAAAGTCCAGCCTTCCAAGGCTGGTATATAAAGCAACTACAAAAGTCTTCGTACCCTCCTCTCCTCGAAGGTTACCTGGTACATACATAATTCATCTACCTTTCAAATTTGACAGTGGTTTTTTCGGTAACTCCCCGGTTACAGTGCGGGACCGCTCAGGACTTTCACCTGAATTCCCTACACCAATTAAGAAATATAAGTTTTTCTGTCGATATTATATCTTATTTTAAAAAATAGTTACAATAGGTTTAGAAGGGATATAAAAATAGGATGGAAAATGCTTGTATAAAAACTACAAGATTTCGTAAATTAGAAGTTACGGTTATTATTACCGGAGAAGTTAACATTAACGGTAGGCGGGCAGGAGATAAAGCCCAATATTACGAAATTGACGGTAAATGGCTTTTTATTACCGGGTTCAGGTACAGACCAGATTATTGCTATTGCCAATCCCCAGTGCCAAAACCGTTTTACTGACGCAGGAAAACATTCCAAACTAGGTGAATGTTCATAAAAATGATAAACCAAATTATTAATGAAAAGTTCAATGAAAATCACAATTAGAAAAACTTGTAGACATTTTTCACTTTGAATGGAGTGTTTATTATGAAACTAACAGTTTTAGGTAGATATGCTCCTTTACCTGGTCCAGGTGGAGCATGTTCTGGATACTTAATAACAAGTGGAAAAACAAATATTCTTATTGATGGAGGAAATGGAGTCGTTAGCAGGCTCTTACAAAAAATAAGCATCGATAAACTAAATGCCATTGTTTTAAGCCATCTTCATCCTGATCATTATGCAGACTTGCATTGTATTCGACATGCTGTAAAGCTAATGCTATCAGATGGCAGAATGAAGTCTCCTCTTACTATTTATGCTCCAGATGAACCTAAGGAAAATTTAAAATGGATGGAAGCTAAGGATTTGGTAGAAGTTAAAAAGTTAAATCCTTTAGGAATGAAAATTGGAGATTTTACTTTTTCTTTTGCTAGAACCAAGCATCCTATCCCCTGTTATGCTATGAGGGTAACAGATGAAAGAAGTGTTTTCTTTTATAGTGCTGATACAGCTGCCTCAGAAGGGGTGTTTTCACTTGCAAAAGGAGCTGATTTAGCTCTTGCTGAAGCATCTTTACTGGAAAAAGATGCTCATTTAAAAAATATTGGCCATTTAACTGCTTATGAAGCTGCTAACTTTCTCAAAAAAGCCAATGTGAAGCGTGGGCTTCTTACCCATTTTTTATATGAATATAATTTAGATGACCTTCTTGCAGAAGCCAAAAAAGGCTGGGAACAAGTAGAATTAGCTGAAGAAGGAATGACTTATAAATTTTAACTATACTTAATACATACTAAAGTATATGTCCTCACCAAGTTAATTACTGTTAAATTACCTACCGATAACTTGTTTCACCCATAAAAATGAAATTAAAAAAGTAGACATATTCTTAAGCCTTATAGCCTGGAATATGTCTACTTCTTAAGATAGAGTAAAGTTCGCATGGGACAATGTTAAAGACATAGGTGTCTTGAAACCTTTGGTTGAGTAATTCCAATATTCCACATATTTCACAAACACATAATTCCTGACGAAAAAGTAGAAGCATTATTCTCAACCTTGTTTCCTCAGATAGAATTTTAAAGAAATTTATCAGCACCGTTACTTATATCCTTTTGGAATAATCTTTAGTATAGCTGCAAAATATTCATTTTTTTTAATTTGGAATCTCCTCTATTCAATATGCTGGATGGGTCGCTGTAAAAAAAGGTATGTCCTGGTGAAGCAATTATCGCTGTTAATCATCCGAATCAAAAAAGAAACTATTCATTAAAAAAATTTTTGATGAAGATATGTCTTTGGGTGTTTTTCAAAATAGTCTCCCAATGCGATTATGGCTATTACGGCTGACCACACCGGCACAAAATTGTAAAATGCAGAGGCTTTACCTGCTCCTAACCGGTTAACCCCGAAAAACCAGAACAGAAATGCAACCCCTGAGCCTAAAATTGCCAAATACAGTAAGCCCAGCACGGCAGGTAGTGAGATTTGGGTTAGGCTAGCCTGTGCGTAATCCGGCAAGGCCACCAACGTCAACATCAAAGCCCCCAAACCGGTGGCAAAGGTTGTAGAAGTCATTGGTGAAACACGTGCCATAGCCCACTTCCCTGCAACTGAATATACGGCAAACGAGGTGGCGCAACCAAATAGTAATAATTCACCTTTATTTACAGCCCATGTAGTAATTACCACCCAAGAACCCTTGGCTATAATGGTGCTTACCCCGGTAAAACATAAAAGGAATCCTACCGCTTGTCTTAAGTTAAACCTTTCTTTCAATAGGAGCGTGGATAATAAAGCGGTAACCACCGGGCTCAAGGCCACTACAAGTGCCCCATCAGTAGCCGCAGCAGTTTTCATGCCATAAAAGAAGAACATATTATATAAGAAAATCCCCGTCAGCCCCATCAAAGTAAGACTGGGAAGGTCATACCGGGAAGGCAGTGCCTTAATACCTTCCCTTTTAAGTAGAATAGGAAACAAAAATAAAAAGGTAATAATAAAGCGTAAGCTCGCCCCAACTAAAGGGGGAAAATCCATGACTACATATTTTACAGCTGTAAATGTTCCGCCCCATATCACCGTAGCCCAGAATAACATCAGGTAATAGGGCAAATTACTACCTTTTTGCAAACTAATTCCCTCCATAAAATTAATAACAAATCCTCCATACCAGGTGTTATCGGCATATAAAATAGATAGGTTATTTAGGCCTTACAAAACACAAATAACCCCCAGACATAATCCAGGGGTATTAAGACTAATGCTATCCAGGGATTATTTTACCATGAAATTAAATAAGTTTTAATAAGAATTTATTCAAAGTGAATATCACCTTTTAACTTATAATTGAGACACCTGTCGGGGTTGGCCAGAATAGCGTTATTTAGAGCCTTAAGTGTAAGTTTTCTCATTCTTCTGTCATTGTATAAAGAGGCCAGTTGATAAATAAACTCTCTATTGTTGGTATAACGTTTTAAAGATATCCATGTATGCCGTATTTTCTTTGAAATGCGCAATAATAGATAAACGATTATGGAAGTTTCCAATAACTCTGTAAAATGTAATCCTATCGTTAATACCAAGGGCTATACGGTAAGATTTTATGCTACTGTCTTATCTTCTTCTTAATTATTAACGGTAATTCTGGTCATCATACCTCCCGGAAACTGGTCGTTGTTCACCAGGTGATGATATTCTCTGTCATACAAGTAGTATTCACCTGGAGTAGTAGGAGTTAATATTATATCCATTCTCTGTCCCGAGCCTAAGGTAACGCCCGTTTTTTCGTAGGTAGCATCCAATGACTGGGTTTTTAAGGGAAAACTGTCCTCGGCCACTACCCGACCCACCAAGCCGCCCAGGTAAAACGTATGGTTCTGGAACCCGGCGTTTATTATCCTTAATAATACCCGTTGCCCCACCCGGCAACTTATTTGGGAACCATAAGGCTGGCTGGAAGTATTGTCTTCACTAATTGTATCCGGGAAAGAACGGCCATTAATCACCCAATAATCAGGTTTAAATTTAAGCATATCATAGTAAACATTAGGGCGTACGTTATTGTGCATAATACTGTCAATTTCACTCAAAACCAGTATTTTTTCTAAATCATAACCGGAATTTGTACCAGCACCATAAGCTGTCTTGTGGTTGTGGTGGTCCAGTATATTATAACCCACCGGCCGTACTACAATAATCCCATAGAGCCCCATCTGAATTTGTTTTTCAGGGTTAGTGCCGCTCTCATACAAGTAAATACCGGGCTTGGTAGCTGTGAAGCTATACTCAATTATAATATCTTGTTTTTCATCCAGATAATTAGTAAGTGATATCATTTTCCCCAAGGAATATTGGGGTTGGACAGGTTCATATATAAAAGGTCCCCAGGGAATTTTTCTTACCATCACATTTTCCTGTCCCGGAAAGATTATTGAGAGCGGTTCTCCTATAAATTTTATATAATTATGCATTAACCCTACTATTAGTTGATCTCCAACTGTTGCCTGAATTAGGGGGCCGGGATTTTGGGGATTACCGACAAAAACGTCGGTAAACCCCCAAAAGGGGATAATCTTACCCGGTAGAGATAATGACCCGGTAGCCACTTGTAAAATCTTTGCGACTGTTGCCATCATTTACACTCCTTTCGGGAGAAGTTACTTCAGCACTCCAACATCATGGGAAAGTGACGGGTATATGGCAACCCAGGTCATCATTCCGCCGGGAAATTCACCCCAGTTGGTGATCTGTAGTTCTTCGTGAGAGTGTAGCATAAAGTAATACTCACCAAACTCATTATAGGAAACCACCCCTACCGGTATATCACCTTTCATCCCGAGATAGGGACTCCCACTCCACATCGTCCACCCGGCATCACCGATACCCATGTTTCGCAGGTTAGGCAAAGTTGTGGGGATGGGATTTTGGGGAGTGTAACCTAAGCCGTCCCATTGGTAAATTTGGTCGTAGGTCTGGCCTGCTCCGACCAGGACGGTAAACCGTTTATAAGAGAGATCGACGTTTCCGTTTTTTAGCAGCCGTCCGTCCACTGCCACCACCCTGGTATGGGTACCATGTGGGTGCAGAGGATGATTATCAATCCCGGCCCCAATGTACCGCATCAGTATTTTTTCACCGGGCTGTCCCATCACTATAGAACCATATGGTTGGTGGGGAAGATAATCTACATGGTCCATCAACATAGTATCGGGTGCACAGCGCCCGTTCAATGTCCAGTATCGGGGCAAGTATTTGCTGACATGATATGGCTTGCCTTCCTCAACCGTCTGGTGCATGTCAGGGTCAATTTCCCCCGTTATCAATAGGTATTCCCGGTCAAACTCCGTGTTCGTCCCGGCACCGTAAGCTGTTTTATATTCTTTGACATTAGGATTATAATCAGCAGGCCGCACCACGAGCCCACCGTACAACCCCATAGGAACCTGCTTGTGTGGATTAGTCCCGCTTTCGTAAATAAAGGTCCCGGGGTAGGATGGCGTAAAAGTATACGAAACCATACCTCCCGGTTCAGCATGGTTGACAAACGACAACAGCTGACCATCACTATACTGGGGCTGTACCGGTTGTCCCCCTACCGTGACCACTGGTTGGCCAGGGAAAGAAATAGAAACCGGTTCGGACAGTTTATTGTACAAGTTAACGGTGATTGTTTCTTCCTGTTTTGCAATAATATAAGGTCCCGGCAGCTGAGCAGGTCCAGTTTCACTTTTAGAAAAACCCCAGAAATAGATGCTGTTACCATCAGGGGTACTTAAATAGCCGTCCTTCGCCCAAAGGTCTATCACAGGCATTTTACTCTCTCCTTTGATTCTTGCCCAAGTGTCTGGCTACCGACAACTAGACACTTGTTACACATAATAAAGATATTTAAGGTTTAGATAAGACCCTTATTTCCGTGACCATGCCACCAAATGCCGTCCCGGCAATGGTATTTTTATAGTGGTTGCGGTTGTAAAGGGGATATATTCCCGCACGCGGGGCGGTAAAGATGGCATCTACCGTTTGACCCGCCGCAATATAGATAGCGTCTCTCCAACAGCTAATATCTTCACCGTTATACCCGCGAAGCTGCTGGGCATCCAGCCCCACGACCTTTAAAGGTATCCCCAGTATTTGGATGCAGTGCTGCTGAAACCCAATATTCACAAACCGCAGTAACACCTTTTCCCCTTCGTAAGCCTCAACAAGCGCTGAAAATGGCTGTTGAGGAAAAGACGGGTCATCAGCGGGTTTCACCGTATCAGGGTAGCTTCGCCCGTTAATTAACCAGTACTCCGGGCTGTATTCCGTCCAGTCAAACTCCTGAACGTTGGCCACCAGGTGATGGGGTTTAGGATCCAATTCAGTTAGAAAAATAAGAGCTTCCCGGTCAAACGCAGTGTTTTCGTCATTGTAGGCAAACTTTCGGCCCAGCTCTTTTTCTAATTGGGGGCGCACTGTCACAGGACCTATCATGCCCATCTGGATGTGTTCTACAGGTTCGAAGTGGCAGTGATGGATATAAGTGCCCGGATCCAGTGGCTTGTAATAGTACGTAAAATCCCTGCCCACCGGGACGGAAATGGAAGCCTCGGGGACACCGTCCCATAGAGGAATTTGATTGGGGAAACCGTGCCAGTGTATGGTATGGGTGTCGTCCAAATCCGGCCTACTGGGTAAACCCAGGTTGGTCAGGGTTAAGTAGACCTCATCACCTTCGTACGCTTCCAGCAAAGGGGCCAGCAAGGTAGCTTTGCCCCGGTACTGGAAAATTTGATTTTCAGGAACACCGGTAATATCAACAAAACCAAATATATAATGGCTGGTGCCGTCAGGCATGTTTACCCACCCGTCTGTAGCACCGAAACGCTTTTTTACTGTAGCCATCTTAAATGCTCCTTTCCGGGACTAGGGAAGGATAGTATATTCATATGCCCCGATGTCGTAGCCGGCACCCTGCGGTCTGGTATTCCCATCAAAGTCTGTTTTCGGAGCTTGGAATGTTTCCATTCTCCTGGTGACTTCATCAGTACCCCGGTCTATGACCGTAGTAGAACCGCCGGTAAGGTGATAATCACCAGTTAGTTCGGGAACAACAGTCACTATCTTAACCGATTTAAAATCAGGTTCCATATTAAAGGCTACGGCCGTTACCTCGGTATCATATTCACTCACAAATACCGGATCCCCGTAGACGTTATTACTACCCCCGTCATACGGGCGCGACAGGCTGCAGTACTGGGGATTAAGAAGCGCAGAAGTGCCAAACACCTCTAAATCCATGACATCAACAGGTTGTGGGTCACCGGCAGCTCCAATGCCGCTGATACCTCCCTTGCCCTCGTTAAGGGTCTGGTTAAAACTGCCCGCTCTGTTATCCCAGAAAATGTTGTTAAACAGGACCGGGTCACTGAAATTAGGTGAGCCCGGGTGCACATTATCAAGGTAAGCTTGGAAGGCAGCGCTGTTAGGTTCGCTTACCAGCCCTGCGGCATGGGGCAGGCCGTCACTGTCCTCTGCCGTGGCAGTGGTAATGTTCTTGGCAATGGTATTGTTAGCTATTACCACGTTAGAAGCATCATCAAGGGCTATTCCGCCGCCCAGATCGGTGGAAACATTGTTGACAACAACATTGTTATAAATATTGATCCGGAAGTCCAAGGGCTGCAGAAGTCGGATGCCCCCGCCGTCATCGTTGGCGAGATTGCCCTGGATAAGATTATTGTAAATATCGACTTCTCCTGATCCGGCTGTAAGCGTTTCCGGTGGAACAGGTTGCTCCCCACCCACAAATACTCCGGCGCCCTCGTCAAACGAAGCGTTAAACAGGATGCGGTTATGGTGGATTTTCCCGCCGGGGCTGTAACCAAAGTGAGAAATGCCCCCGCCATATTCAGCGGAATAGTTACCACATATATCGTTATACGCAATCTTGTAGTTGTCAGCGCCGTTGAAGATGCCGATACCTCCGGCCAGGCTTATACCGCCATTGTTGAGTATACGGTTGTGGTGAATGTGAATATTATCGTTGTAATTATCTCCCACATAAGCTCTACCGATGGTAATCGCGCCGCCAAAACCACCGCCGTTGCTCTGGATGACGTTATTGCTGATGACCAGGTAGTTGCAGTGCGCATTAATGTATATACCGCCGCCGTCTTCGCCCCTGGCGCCGGTAATCTTAAAACCGTCCACCTGGGGTTGGAACGTATCACTGAACGCCCCCGCTTTAGCAACTACTGTCAAAACTTGCCCTCTGGTGATCTCTTTTATCTGGTCAGGCGGCACCAGTTCCGGCCCGTCAAAATCAATGTCGGCCAGCTTATCAAGCCACTGGTTTGCATAGGAAAGGAAGAAGCGACCATCAATAACAGATCCAGCAACTGTCGAACCGTCCGGTCTTATACCGCCCGGCCCCATACCCTGGAGTTTGATGTTTTTATATAGGATGGGGCTTTCATAATAAGTTTCAGCCGACACAAAAACAATTGTCCCGTCAGGTTCATTATCGATAGCATCCTGAATGTTGGTATAATCAGCAGTACCGTTTTTTCTGACCCTTACTATATTAGGCCAGTAATCGCCTTGCCGGCGAAGATGGAAGGTGATACCCACCGGAGTTGTTTTCCCGGAGGCGTTTGTCACCAACAATTGTACCGGACCTGGTCCGGTAGCACTAAAACCGTGCGGCACAAGGGCTTGGATCTTCTGGTCAGTCCATTCCAGGATGCCAATTTCCTGTCCGTCCAGTGTTACTTTGCCCGACGTATCTCCGAATCCCGTACCGAGAATATTAACCGTCCGGTTCTCATCATCGGGGTGCATTACATTTACCTGGATACGGCTTACCCTGAATATTTGAGGCGTATCTGCCAAGGCACTACATTGTGGGGGTTGTGAGAATTGTCCCCCAGGTGTTCCGGCAAAAGCCGTGATAGGAAATAAAGCCACATCGGCATAGGTCGTTTTTCCAGGCCATACGTCGAAGACCATTTTTTAAGTCTGGTAATTGGGATTATAATGTTCATTGGGTTTATCCGGATCTCCCGGGTCATTGCCGATTACCTGGTACATACCCGGCACCACCCCCGAGGGGGTAGGTACGTTGCGGGTATAGGTGGAAGGCAACAGCACTTCAAAAATCCCATTGATGTCTGAATGAACCGTGGTTATCAACCTGCCGGTAAAGTCCCGGATGCCTACCGGGGTGTTGGGGATACCCCTTTTTTCACCGAAGTAGATAAAATTAGGATCAGTTTCCAGGTTAACGTCGTCCAGCAAAAACCCCACGATGCGGCCGGGAATGGGAACGTCGGTGTACAGGAAGAAGTCTGCCACTGCATTCATCCCTTCAACTACCTTAACCACTTTCTTGATAAGGTCAAAATCGGGAGGTTCGGGATAATAAAGCGGGGGCGGCATACGCATAAGAGAGGTACCTACAAATTCGTCCCCCTGATCCGTGTTGGTAGAGCCGTCTTTATCCAATACTTTGTATCCCGTGGGTGGTACCACTTCCACAATATATGTACCGGAAGGAAGCGGTTTTTCAACCGCATCGGGGTGCCCATAATAGGGATCCCAATAAGTTTCAAAGGCATAACCACCGTCAAATATGCCGGGCCTTATCTGGTTCGAAATGCTGGGAACCTCGGTGCAACTCTCGTCGGGGTTACCATCGAGATCCATACAGCCCGTGGGATGTTCCCAGGCATCAGTAGTAACGGTGTTGATAAGATCCCCCTGGACCACCTTGCCTTCTGCATCTGTGACCGCCGTATATAGGTTAAGAGTTACATTGGGAATGCCGGGCTCATATTCTTCGGCTGTCGCGTACCTGGGGTCGGTCTCGTTGCGCATAGTAGCATAATAAACTATACCGGAAATGCCACCGTTTTCTCCCTTGTTATACGGCCTTTTGCCCCAGTCAATCCGGTTTGTTTTGGCCGCCCACGTAAGCTCAGCGAGGGTCAAGACACCGGAATAAGCCTTAGAGCATCTAACGTAATTGCCGCGGGCATCCCGGCACAAAACAGCGGGATAAGCAGGGTTGGGCACCGGAATACCATAATCCGGAGTAGCTGTAGCCCCGGTATAAGCCCAGCGGGTAAATCCCACCTCGGCCACGGCAAAGCGCTCAAGTTCAAAGACTTCATTCAACTCATAATTACCATGCATATCTGTTATGGTACTGTACTGAATGCTGCCGTCCTTAAAGCGGGTGTTTACTTCGACATTTGGGATGCCGCTCTCTCCAGGGTCACGAACCCCGTTACCGTTAAGGTCATTAAAAACCGTACCCTTGATATAACCATACCACCTTGGTATACCAATATCGCCCATATCAACGGTTTCCCCCGGGCCCACCTGTACGGTGCGGAAAGAGATAATGTAATCCAGCGGTTCGTCCCAAATGGACATCTGGTAAAGCCCCGGCGGGACGTTCTTAATGGTAAAATTACCGTTACTGTCACCACGCCCGGTATAAACCTGCTGATCATTGGCTCCAATGTCACTGAGCACTATCCAGGGGCGATCTACCGGTTCCCCTAAGGTCAGCGGTTTGAAAGGCGGAATAAACTCAATGATGGTACGTACCCTGCCTGTAATTTTCCCGGTTTCCCAAGGACGTGGCGGGTCAAATTCCATAGGCCTAACGAACCCGATCCATACCAAGGGCATCTTGAAGCCTTCCCGGGGGCTGTAACCGTCATTGCCTTCCTCGATCCAGACATCTATAGTGTGAGTTCCTTCAATAGTAGTCGTTTGAATCCAATCCGTGCCGTCCGGCGGGATAGCCTGTACCCCATATTTGCCGGGAGGAAGGTTATCGATTAGCGCGTCACCGTTACCATCAGTAAGTATTTTCCCTCCGGTACCCGGGATAGGGATGGGATTACCGGCATCCAGAATCAGGTTGCCGAACTCATCCCGTTCATACTCTGTTCCAAGCGGGTTACCGAAATAGTCTACTGTTACCTCACCAACTGCATCTTTAATGATAATACTGAAACCTTCTAACCCGCTCTCCAGTGGGACATCGTCCTCGCCGTTAACCGGGTTATTATCATGAAAGACGTGTACTCTTATTTTGGACAATGGCAAAGGGTTGGGGTACAATTCAACTTCCAATGTTTTGTCAGTACCATCCATTGTTACCCAATTACCACCCATTTTGTAGCGAGGGACCAACACTGACACCAGATATTTCCCGTCAGGAACTGACACCACCGGCTTTGAGGTATTCGAAGCTTCTCCCGTGGCAACTACCGGACTGTGACTGGCTCCAGGCTTTAATGAAGGAAACAAACTCGGGTCTCGTTCTTCCTCAGGGAGTTCGATTTGAGGATCTCCTACGTTATTTTCGTTAACAATAAATTTAAATGCCGGAATGGAAGCACCAGTAATAACATCTTTGGCCACAACAGTAAGGTTTACGTTATCTCTTGTTCCATTATCATAACCATTCAATTTAAAAACAGGCTCCTTAGTTTTTTTCATGTGACAACCTCCTCGAGCCCGGCTAAAAAAGAAAAAGATTTTATATATTCTTAATTATATTTTTACTTTTAATGATGTATACCGCCGTACGTTTTCAATAATATTTCCTTTTTTAATGCGCTCTTCTATATAATTACGGGTTAAAAAATAGTAGTATAGTTTATTGGGCTTGCCATTATTTCCATTTGATTTCATTATTATCTTTAATATTATTAACCTTACTACTAATTCATTGTTATTATTAGTTATATGAAGGTTTATCATCTTTAGCTACAAAAAAATTATCACCTTACCAGGTTACATTTTGTAACTTGGTAAGGTGATAATTTTATGGAGTTTAGAAAAATAGCTTTTGAGCAAATCTGTAAGCCGAGTTCTGTCTTGAATGGTCATCTATCTTGAACGCCAGTTGCCTGACGTTTCTAGCGACCTTACCCGGGGACGGAGCGGGCCACCCCTATTGTCCCCCTACTTGGTCTTGCTCCAGGTGGGGTTTACCGAGCCGATTAGTCGCCTAATCGCTGGTGAGCTCTTACCTCACCTTTCCACCCTTACCTTACGATAAATCGTAAGGCGGTCTGTTTCTGTGGCACTATCCTTAGGGTCGCCCCCACTGGACGTTATCCAGCACCTTGCCCTATGGAGCTCGGACTTTCCTCAAGTGAATAAATCACTTGCGACCATTCGATTTACTCAAAAGCTTATTTAGTTCTCAAGCATGGAAACTCAGTATACAACACATAACTTATTTATGTCAAGTATTATTTGTTTCACGGTAGCAACAACCGATCACAACTTTCACAATAAACTATTTTCCCTGACCGAACTTTTCTTAGTAGAACAGGAGGTATTACTAGATTACACCCACTGCAAGTCCCTTTTACTACACGAGCCAGGGCTTTGTTCCCTAAGCGTTTCTTTAAGCTAACATAGATATCACGTAAAGAAGGTTCTATATCCTGTTCTATTTGAATGGCATTGACTTTGAGAATATCTATTTCTTGTTGTAAATCATCATGCCATGCTCGATATTTTTCTAACTTTTTACGATAGTCCTCTTTTTCTTCCTTTAGTTTTTGAGAATTAACCTTTAACCATCCCTCTAAACGCTCTTGTTCCAATAGTAGTTCAAGATACTTCTCTTCTTCATGGGCCAAATCATTTGTAGAAGCCTCAATTTGCTGCTCGAGACCATACAATTCTTTAAAGTTATTAACTTCTCCACTATATAATTTATTTTTTATGGAATTTTTTTTAAACTCCAGATCTTTACATGTACTTTCCAGGTTCTTAATTTCTTTTTTTAACTGCTTATACTCTAACATTTTACTACGTATTTTTTCCTGGAAAGCGGTTAACCGTTCCTTTTCCTTTTTAAGTTCAAAAGCAAGGGTTGAGTTTTTAAGCTGGTCCTCTAAATTATGCTGACGAAGTTGAATTTCCTGAAGCTCCCACAATTTACTAAGACCCATGATATTTCCCCCAAATTTTTATAGTACTTGCCAAGGTTCTTTTTCTGACTGTGAAGCTAAAACCATAACTTCATATGGCTGCAAACGTTCTTGTAAATAATCTACTAAAGCCGGAACAATTAACCTTTCAGTATAATAATGACCGGCATCAATTATTGCCATGTTCATCCCCAAGGCTTTCTGAGCTTCATGATATTTTAAATCACCGGTTATAAGGACATCAGCCCCAGCAGCCTTAGCCTGAGACATAACCTCACTACCAGCACCACCACAAACAGCAACCTTCTTAATCTTCCTTTGTTCATCGCCTACAATATTAACCCTAGGAGCCTTTAAAATCTCTTTTATAGTTAAAGCAAAATCTTTAAGGTTTACTGCATGTGGTAATTGCCCTATCCTACCTAATCCTTGGGCTGGGCCTTTATTTACTAGAGGATAAATATCATAGGCAACTTCTTCATAAGGATGTGCTTTTATTAAAGCTTGTAATACTTCAGGTAGTTTATCAGTTGGAACAATGGTTTCTAAACGGTATTCTTCAACTTCGGTAAGCTTTCCTTCCTGACCTATGTGGGGATTTGTTCCTTTTAATGGTCGAAATGTACCAGTACCAGCAACTCTAAAAGTACATTCGGAGTAATTTCCAATCCAGCCAGCACCAGCCATTGTAAGGGCTTGACGGACATTTTTTTCATATTCCGCTGGGACAAAAGTTGTTAATTTGTAGTATTTTTCGTAACTAGTTGGTACCAGTACATCAATATCACTAAGTTCAAGTTTCGCCGCTAAATGATAATTAATTCCCAAGTCTGCAGAATCTAAATTAGTATGAGCGGAATAGACCATTATATTTTCTTGAAATAGATTTTTTACAAGTTCGCCAATATCTTCATCAAAGCATAATTTTTTAATTGGGCGGAAGAAAAGTGGATGATGACTTATGATTAAATTAACTCCCCGTGATGCTGCTTCCATAACAACCGATAAGTTTACATCAAGGCAGACCATAATTCTTTTTACTTCCATCTCTGATGAACCTAACATCAAGCCAACATTATCCCATTTTTCTGCCAACTCCGGCGGAGCCAGTTCTTCCATGATGGCTATTATTTCTTTACATTTCGCAGCCATATAAAAACCTCCCGCAACATAGTAAGTTCTTGAATTAATTTTTCCCGCCGCAATTGGGCTTCTGCTTTCCGGCTGTTAGCCAGTCGGCCAATTGTTATAGTTAGTTTTACCATCTTTGATAGGACATAACCGGGTAAAAGGAGATGACGTTGTTTTAGTAATAAAGGTCCTAACTGCCACTCAATATCACTGTATTTTGGACTTTTTCCTCTTTCAGTAGCAAGGATAAAATAATAATGTCCGCCTTCAAAAACTAAATCTTCTCCAATAAGACACCAGTCATTCTCTGCTAACCACCGACGCAAAGGTCCAACTTCCCCTTGAGGTTGAAGTACTATGCGTTTTAATTTCTCAGTGACCTCTGGGCTATCTGCAAGGATATCCTGCTGATTAATTGCCCCTAATCCAGCCATCGCCACTAAATCAACTTCACCCGGCTCCAAAGGAGCTAAGCCATTACCTAGTCTAATATCTATCTCATCCGCAAAACCTGCTTCTCTTACGTTAGCTAAAGCTCTTTTATAGGGTTTTAATGACCCTTCAATACCTATAATTTTTTTACATATACCTCTACTGGCAAGGTATAAGGGTAATAAAGCATGATCAGTGCCAATATCAGCAATACGACTATCTAAAGATATAAAGCTACTTACAGCATGTAATCTCTTGGATAATTTATATTTTTTACTATTATAATTTTTACGATTAAAAAAGGTCAGCAAGCTTCGGTCACCTCCTGACCTCCAGCTTCTGACCTCTCTGTTTCTTAATTTTTGGTGGGCCCACCCGGATTCGAACCAGGAACCAACCGGTTATGAGCCGGCAGCTCTGCCGTTGAGCTATGGGCCCTTTTGGCTCCCCGGGCAGGACTCGAACCTGCAACCACTCGGTTAACAGCCGAGCGCTCTACCATTGAGCTACCGAGGAACAATCTACATGATATTATATGCCTTTGTGAGGCTTTAGTCAACCCCTTATCTTATTGAGCTATTTGCGTTGTAAGCATTTTACCCTCTGGGAGGCTAACGCCCATACCAGACATGGACGTTTTCCAGGCCACAGGACAGGAAGAATAACTAA
>JASKKH010000026.1 GCA_030154265.1 Clostridia bacterium | reverse complement strand
AATGTTATGCGGTGCTAAATTAGGCGGCGCGTTGACAAACAGGTGCAGGTGGTCGGGCATAATCTCTAGAGCCAGGATTACTAAGTCTAGTTTCTCAGCCACCTCTTGGATCAACTCTCTTAATCTGGCTTCGACAGGCCCGACTAGCACCTTGCGTCGGTAGCGCGGACACCATACAAAATGATAGTTCACCAGCGATACAGACGTATGTTTGTGTCTATATTTTTGTTCCATAACAACATAATACCTGAACCAGAGCAAAATAACAACATACGTTCGATAAATAATAATCCGCGCTTTCATCCTACGTCTGAAGCCGTGGGCTTTCTCGCGCGGGCTTTGTAATTTCCATTTCCCCTTTAAACTTAACGATAACCGTATTATTGCCCCCTTTAGACAGAAAAAAACTGGTTGCTCTTTTTTAACAATAAGTCTCAAGCCCAAGTCTTGCCAACAACAAAATTCTTTTTTTCTTTTGCTTTATAAAGGGCTTCATCAGCAATTTTTATGAATTGTTCTGTACAAATATTCGCCTCTTTCTTTGTTGAAGCTATACCGATACTTACAGTAATTTTGCAAGTAATATTTTCATAAGAAAAAAGGTGATTTTGTACTATCATTCTAATTCTATCCGCAATTTTAAAAGCCTCTTTGGCATCAGTTTGGGGAAGAATTACCACAAATTCCTCCCCGTCCCTTCGGACAATTACATCTTCCTTTCTTGTATTGCTTTGTAGAATTTCCGCAAATTGTTATAATACCTGGTCGCCTGCTATGTGCCCGTAAGTATCATTTATACCTTTAAAATTATCTACATCTATTAGCATCAGTGATACTGGTGATTTAGTTTTTAGTTCGGATAGTTTTGTATAAAAATATTTCCTGTTGCGTAGTCCAGTTAGCGTATCAGTATGTACCTGCTGGTGCAATTTTTTAATTAAGATACCACAAATTGTGCTAATTACTATCTGAATTATTGTAAACGGCATCCATACCCAACCTTTATTATGATTGTAATACCTATCTAAGCCATAGAATTAATCCAAATGTCAATAAAATAGCAGGAGCATATTTATACATTTTCTCTTTCATCAAAATCACCATAGCTCTTTTTTTTATTTATCTGCTTCATACCTCCACATTTCCGATAGTACTCAACAATATATTTATCTATTTTTTGACTTATTTTAAGAAGAATTCCCTTGCTTATGTTTATTTTTGCCGCATTATTAAGAATATTTCTTGCTATTTCTATTTTGTCTTTTTCGCTCAATCCCTTCACTCCCTGTAATAAATAACCACAAACGTATTTTACATCAACTATTGGCTTATTGCAAATAATTAATATGTGCTTACTGCAAATTCAGTTATGGCTTAAATTTAGATAAAGTATTTTTAAAATAGGGAGTGAAAGAAAGATGGAGAAAAATGTGGAGATAGATAACAAAGCCATCGGGCAGAGAATTCGGGAAGAAAGGGAAAAGTTCGGACTTTCGCGGGAAGAGTTTGCAGAAATAGTAGGACTTTCGGACTACTATGTAGGGCAATTGGAACGGGGAGAAAGACAAATGAGTCTCCCCGTTTTAATTAAAGTCGCCAATTGTTTACATGTATCTTTAGATTACCTGATTTTCGAGAAAACTACTTATGATGCTTATTTTGTTCATGATGCTCGTAATATTTATGATGCCTGTGATAGTAATAAAGACGCGGAAATAAATAGTTTACTCAACAAGTGCTCACCAAAAGAATTAGAGTTAGTCAAAAAACTTATAAAAACTATTCTTCCTTATTTACATAAAAACTAAAAAACTTATTTTATTCATAGCTCTTTCCTAACTTAATACGCCCCCTTGCTGCAAGAACAAATAAAGGGCGAGGATATAATTATAACCCCATCTTCTTTTTTTGGTAATCCATGTCATCTTGGAATGACATTTTTCTCATTTTAGAAAAGCTTTATTTTTATGGAAAGACTTAAACCTGATTAATTTTCCCACGTCATCCAAACCCCATTTTTCCATACCCATAAATATATTTTATAAAAACCTTTCCAGCTCTTCCCTTCAAACCCGCATGATTACTATGTCTTAATTCTTACCAGTAAATAAATGGCTACTTTTTACAACTTAAGAAGTTAAATCTGCTTACGATTTCCTAATAAAGGTATTTCCCCAAGCGGGCATTAAAAAACCCACCAGTGGTTACAAGATTTCTCCTGTAAACACCTGCGGGGTGTGAATGATAATCTAAAACTGATCCACTTTCGGCAAAAGTGATCTTTTAAAAGTGAGCCACCCGATCACATTTTCCTGTACCCTGGAAGTGTCGAAACTTCAGGAGGCAGGAGGGAAAGAAGCAGTGATTCGAGTGGATCAATACCAGCTTATCGTTCTGGGTGTTTCCGACGTTGCCGTCCCGTCAGGATTGGCGCGGCTTTTGCTTGTCCAACCCCTCACCCCTTAACTGCAAAAAACGTGACAAAGGCAATGTTCCGCAGAGTAGCGACAGCGTAACGGAAATACCTTGTTATGTGAAGTGTGAGCAATTCTTTTTAATTACAAACTACCACTTGATTACTAATTGTTTTATTGAGTAATTGCAGTATATACTAACAAATAGTGAAAAAATCCACCCAGTAGTATAAAAAAATGAAAGATTTCGTGAAAACCAAATCCGGGTTTTAGTCTTGGTTTTTTTATAACATAAAAAATTGCTCCGATGGTAAAAGACAATCCTCCTAAAAAAAGAAATAGTACTTCATTATTAGACATGGTCATTAAAAGCTGTTTTATCGGTACTATTCCCACCCATCCCATTAGCAAATATATTACAGTATACAAATACCGTGGAGCATTTAAGTAAAAAAATTTAAAGAAAATACCTCCAAATACCAATGTCCATTGAAGAATAATTATACTCCATTTCCAATACCCTGTAAGATATACATAACATATCGGAGTATATGTCCCCGCAATCATAAAAAATATAGCTACATGATCCAATTTGCGCCAATTTGAAATCTCATTTTCCTCTTTTTTGAAAGCATGATATAAAGAACTTGCTAAAAATAAAAATATAACTGATCCGCCATATACTGTTGAAATAACTATTTTAAAAGTTGATTCTTTTGATACGTATAATAACAAAATGGTTCCAACCAGTGCAACAACAGCACCTACGAAATGTGAGTAAAATGATATTCTCTCCGTACTTTTGATATAATCACCTACTTAAATTATAATTTTAAAAAAAATATGTAAATTGTTATAATAATTTTACCACTTTCGGCAAAAATTTTCAACAGTCTCTGTTCACCGTAAAACCTCTTCAAAAAGCGAGCATTTCACATAACGGAAACGCATTCACGAACTTGTTGGCTGGTGCAAATTTTTGCCCCAATGCTATAACCCAATTGCAAAAGTTGTGACAGACAACAAGTTAGGTCAAAGCACAGCGGAGCCGTGAATTCAATGTTAGCAGATCGTAACTATAATTGTATTTATAACATATATGTGATATACTAGTTATAGATGTAAGGTGATGCATTTGTTTGAAATTGAATATTATGAAGAAAATAATAAATGCCCTGTTTTTGACTTTATCAAAACTCTTTCTCCCAAAGAACAAGCTAAAATATTAAGGGAAATTGACTTGCTTGCAGAATTTGGACTCTCACTTGGATTGCCTCATATCAAAAAATTGCAAGGACCTTTTAATAATTTATAGGAACTTAGAATAAAACATAGTACTAATAACTTTCGTATCTTTTATTTCAATTACGTAAATGGCAAATTTATACTACTCCATGCAATAAGAAAAACTACACATAAAACTCCTCGGAGACATCTTGAAATTGCATTCAAAAGAATGAAAAACTATTTAGAAGGATGTGAGCAAAATGAAACATGAAGATGTTAAATCTATACTTTTAAATTCTCCTGAAGTAAAAAAAGAATATGATAGTTTAAAAACTCTTTATGATATAAAACGTGAAATAATAAGATTACGAGTTGAGCAGGGATTAAGTCAAAAAGAATTAGCTGATAAAATAAATACCAAACAATCTGCTATCTCACGCTTAGAAAGTGGTGAATATAATCCAAGTATTGAATTTTTAGCTAAAGTAGCCAATGCACTTGGAAAAGAACTCCAAATTACTTTTCAGTAAACAGTGGGTAATCCACTGTTTTTCCTTTTTTAAATAGTTATGTTTGCTAACGTTTTGGGTGTTTCCGACGCCTGCTAGCTTACAGGTCTCCGCTCATGCCCGGGTACCCCCAGGGTGGGCTAAAGCAGAGACTGCCTCGGTCAGCGAGCAGGTGTAGTGCGGTCCTACCCGAAATCTTCGCCCTCTGCGCCCAAGGGGTATATGCCCCACAGCAGGAACACAGTGTTATCTGAAGTAACTCTCCTCATCCTCAGACTCTGACAATTTCATAAACACTTGATATGAATAATACTCCGGGGTAATACTAAGATTGTTTTGCAAACTCTTTAACAAGTAATGTTAAAAACTCCCTGGTAATTCTAATTCCGGGACCATCACTTAAACTGGTCTCAATATGTATATCTCCTACCGATCTAATCTTATGATGTAACATTACTATCACCTCACAAAAGCCCCATAGCTAGACTATAATAGAGTCATTTAAGATAACGTTCCGAGGATATGTGAAAAGCGTAGCCATATGTCCGCTGTTAGGCGATCGTGCCGAGATGGTTTTCCAATACATTATCTTTGACCCCGCAATGTTTTCTCATTTCTTTAAATAAAAGTGCCTGTCTTCTTGAACCATTTTATCTATTATTGATTATCTCATCCGCAATCAATTCGGCTTGTTTTAGTACTGTTTCCGTTGCGAGTTTCTGCATATCCGGAGGATAACCGTATTGTCTTAAAGTGCGTTTAACTATTACTCTTAATTTTGCCCTCACACTCTCTTTAATTGTCCAATCTATAGAAGCGTTTTGCCTAACTCGTTCAAATAAAACAACCGCTAATTCTCGCAATTTCTCCTTACCCATTAATTCTCTTGCGCTTTCATTGTTGGCAACCGCGGTGTAGAAACCATATTCATATTCCGATAAGCCCATTTCCTCCGGCTCTTTGTCCATCTTTTGAATTTCCTTGGCAAGTTCAATCAGTTCTTCAATAACTTCTGCTGCAGTTAAAATTTTACTGTGGTATTTTTTAATAGAATTTTCAAGCATTTCCATTAGAGATTTACTTTGTACAAGATTCCTTTTAGTCCTTGATTTTATTTCATCATTGAGCAGTTTCTTCAGAACTTCCAAAGCAATATTTTTATGTTCCATATTCTTAACTTCCAGAAGGAATTCTTCAGAAAGAATGGATATGTCCGGTTTTTTAATACCTGCGGCATCAAAAACATCTATCACTTGCTCTGTTACCAGTGCTTTATCGATAACTTGCCTTATCGCAGTTTCAATCTCCTCATCTGTTCTGCCTGACCCTGTGCTATCGAACTTTGTTAATCTGGATTTAACAGCCTGAAAAAATGCAACCTCATCTTTTACAGCCATCGCCTGCTCGTGAGGTATTGCGATGGCAAAAGCTTTTGATAAGGCCGTTACCTCGTCAATATATCTTTTTCGGCCACTTTCAAGACCTAATATATGCTCCTCAGCCTCAAGAATTATTGATAACTTTCTCGATGTATCCGCTTCAAAATACTCCTCATAAGAAAAGCCATGAAACATTTGGGAAACAACTTCTAGTTTTTCAAGCATCAACTGAACCGCTTTCTCCTGAACAATTGCAGGGTCTCCTTTCCCTCCGCTATCTGAATAGAATGATAGGGCTTCTTTCAAATCGGATGCGATTCCGAGATAATCGACAATCAAACCGCCGGGCTTATCTTTATAAACCCGGTTCACTCGTGCAATTGCCTGCATAAGGGTATGGCCTCTCATAGGTTTGTCGATGTACATCGTATGCAGTGAAGGAACATCAAAACCCGTAAGCCACATATCCCGAACAATTACCAATTTCAGTTCATCTTCCGGGTCTTTCATTCTGTCTGCAAGAATCCTCCTCTGCTCCTTTGTTGTGTGGTGTTTTGAAATCTTCGGTCCGTCGGAAGAGGAAGATGTCATTACTACTTTAATAACTCCCTTTTTCAGGTCATCGCTGTGCCACTGCGGTCTTATTTTAATTATCTCATCGTATAGGTCGGCGGCAATCCTTCTTGACATAGCAACAATCATTCCCTTGCCTTCAAACACTTCTTGCCTCTGCTCGAAATGATTAACTATGTCGCTTGCAATTCGCTTTATACGGTCTTTGCTGCCAATTAGGGCCTCCAGTTGTGTCCATTTTGCCTTGACTTTCTGTGTTTCTGACAGTTCGTCTTTTTTCAGTTCATCATCCAATTCGGCAACGAGTTTTTTCCCTTCGTCACTAAGGGATATTTTAGCCAATCTACTTTCGTAATAGATTTTTACGGTCATACCGTCTTCTACCGCCTGAGCAATATCGTAAATGTCTATATAATTGCCGAAAACCGCCGGTGTGTTTCTATCTGTTTTTTCAATCGGAGTTCCCGTAAAACCTATATAAGTAGCATTGGGCAAAGCGTCGCGCATATATTTTGCAAAGCCATATTTGATATTTCCTGTCTCTTTGTCAATCTTTGCTTTGAAGCCATACTGTGTCCTGTGGGCCTCATCAGCCTGTGTCAAGTAAAAACTAAAAAATTTTTAAATTTTTCACATGAAAAAATAGAACCGAGCGATTTCTTCAACGAAACCACCCGGTTTAAGATTATTAAGAATCATCCGTCCTTTGCTTTGGTTTATTGATATTTCTATAATTCATCTGCCGTAAGCAATTCAATACCTTGCTCCTTCCAATCTCTTAAAAGGGAAAGAACATCAAAAACATTTCTGCCAATCCTGCTCATATCTTTTACAATAACAGCATCAATCGCATTTACAGATATGGCATTCTCAATTTCCTTGAGTCCTTTCCTATTGAGATTCAGCCCACTGCCAATATCTCTTGAATATCCGACTATGTTAAAACAATGTTGCTCGACCAATTCCTTTAACGATTTTTCTTGACCAATCAGATAAGCATCATTAAAATTTTCAGCATTAGCAATCCTGCTGTAGATCCATACTTTCTTCATTGTATTATCTCCAATATTTTTTCATAATCATCAGCAAAGTTCCACACAATCTCAATCTGATTTTCACCGAACACATATATAGAATCAACAAGTTTATTTACTAAATCCCTGCTTAGTTCTTCGATTTCCTGTTTTTTTTTGAAGTGTTCGACAAATTGGTTTTCCGACTCCTTATTCTTTAGTTTCTGAAGTTCGTAATCGGCTTCCAGTTTACTAATCTGTGAGGATGTTTGTTCAATCTCTTGATTGTATATTTCTCTCTGTTTCAGGTAGTCATCTTTGCTGATCTTCTCATCTAAATATTTCTCATACTCTTCAATTTTTAAAGCATTTAGCCTTTCAAGATGTTGCTGAGCTTTCCTTGCAGATTGTAATAAATCAGCCACTTCACTTTCTGATTTTTCTTTTTCCTTAAGTACAAGCTTTTCTGCTTTGTTGGCTATTTGAGCCTGTTGCCGTATTGCTTCCAATAGCACTTCCAGAATCATTGGCTCCTCTGTTCTTCCATGATAGCAAAGGCTGTTTTCATCAAAATAGTTGCTCTTACAAATATAATAAGGCACCTTTGTATGTGAGCGTTGAAGGTTCTTCTTACAAATACCGCATTTTACTTTACCATAAAGAACTCTTGTATTATCAACCTTGTACTCTTTACGTTTGGATATCTTACGAATCACCTTCTGAGCTTCCATATACAATTCTTCGCTTATTATAGCCTCATGCGTATCTGGAACCACTATCCATTGTTCTCTCGGAACAGCCACCGTACTCATGCTATTTACGTCAGGCTTTTCCCTCTTATGGTTGATTGTCTTTCCTGTGTAAGTTTCATCTTTAAGGATTTTTAAGACAGCCATAGTTTGCCAAACCAAATCTCCTTTGGCTTTTCTCCACTTTTTGTTATTATGATTTTTTTGGTAGTGCCTTGCAGGTGAAGGTACTCCATCTGCATTGAGTATTTTAGCGATCGCACTTGTATTGTTCCCCTCGGCTGCCAATTGAAAGATTCGCTTAACAACAACTGCAGCTTCCTCATCAACAACAATTGCATTTTTCTTATCCTTCGCTTTGAGATACCCAAATGGAGCGAAAGAACCAATATACTCGCCCTTTTTCATTTTAGCTGTTTTAGCTGTCTTTACTTTCTTTGATAGGTCTTTACTGTAAAGGTCGTAGATAAGGTTCTTCAACCCAATATCAAGGCCTGCCGTTATACCATTATCTTTTGCACTGTCATATCCGTCATTTACAGATATAAATCGAACTCCTAAAAACGGAAATACTTGCTCCAGATAATCCCCTAACTCCAAGTAGTTTCTGCCAAATCGTGAAAAATCTTTTACCACAATACAGTTAATTTCTCCTTGCCTTACTTTGGTTAACAACTGCTGTACTGCCGGACGTTCAAAATTCGTACCGCTGTAGCCGTCATCGCAAAACTCCAAGATGTTTGAATCTGCCAAATCAGGATGGCGACTTATAAAATCTATCAACAGATCACGCTGATTACTAACGCTGTTGCTTTCAATTTTTGCATCATTTTTTGAAATGTCCGCATCCTCATTGGAAAGCCTAATGTACATAGCTACTGAGACATTCTTGTTCATCAGGCTTCACCTCATCTTCTATAGTGTTAAGATAATCAAGTAATTCCTCATATTCGTCTTTAAACTTAAAATTGATCTGTATACTCCTATCGGCATACAGTTCCACAGTTTCTATGAGGGCTGCAACCATTTCTTTAGTTAATTCTTTTTCATCTCGGAATGCTCTAAAAGAAGATAACCACTGGTTTTCATAGGAATATGTTTGATCATACTTCTTCTGTTGTAACAACAATTCATTTAGTCTGTCTTTTAATGCAACTTCATCTTTCTCATACTTAATTTTTGCATATAGATACTCCTGTTCAGTAAGCAGTTGTTCAATATAATCATCATAAAGAGAACTTCGCAAGGAAGTCAGCCTTTCAATTTGTGCTTTAACCTTTCTGATTTCATTAGCCAAGTTGTCTTTCCTATTCTCATAACTCGCATCGGAATTTACTTTTCTCAGAATATCATCCACCGATGCAACCATATCTATTTGACTGCGAATAGCAGCATATACTGCTTTAATCATATCAGTTTCTACTATATGCTTTCTCGTGCATTTATAACCACTATTTGTTTCGTAAGTAGTGCATGAAAAATAATAATAAAGCTCATCATTTTTAATCCTTCTCCTGCGAACAAGTTTACATTTGCAATCTCCGCAAATAGCAATATCCTTAAAAATATTCTCAGTATTTTCAAAATGCTTGTTTTGCTCTAAGCGTTCAGTAAATTCTTTATATACTTCCAATCGTGTGGCATGGACAATATCAAAAGTTTCTTGATCGATAATCGGTTCATGGTCGTTTTCAATAATTGTCCATTCATCTCTTGGCACTCTTGATTTTCGCTTGCCTTCATAAAGGGATGCCTGAATTTTGCCATATATCTTGTGTCCTAAATATACTTCATTCTCTGTTATAGCTTTAATTGCCTGACGCTGCCAGATATTGTTATTATAACGGGCATTTTTCCACTCGCCCTTTAAATATTTGTACTTGCTTGGAGAAGGTATTCCCATATCATTTAAGCGACGAGCTATTGTAGTATCGCTCAGCCCTTCTACTTTCCACTGGTAGATTTGCCGAATGACTAAAGCAGCTTCCTCGTCAACTACAAGTTTATAAGTGCCATCATCCGGTCTGCTGTATCCATAGGGCACATGTGCACCTAAAAATTCACCCTTCGACTGTCTTTCCCTGAAGGTAGAGATAATTTTCTTGGATATATCCTTTGTATAAACATCATTTAAAAGATTTTTCAAAGAAATAATCAAGCCTTCATTACTGTTTTCAGGGTTAAAGCTGTCATAATTATCATTGATAGATATAAAACGGACCCCAAGAAACGGAAAAATCTTTTCAAGATAGTTTCCGGTTTCAAGATAATCTCTGCCAAAGCGCGAGAGGTCTTTTACCACAATGCAATTCACTCTGCCTGCTTTAACATCGTCCATAAGCCTGTTAAATTCAGGACGGTCAAAATTCGTTCCTTTTTCTCCGTTGTCCGTATATATTGAGTAAATCTGCAAAAATGGCCTTTCCTCAACGAATTGTTTCAACAAATATGTCTGATTTTCAATGGAATCACTGTCTTTTCTGTCACGCACATCCTCAATAGAAAGGCGGACATACAGTCCTGTTTTAAAGACCTTCTCCTGTGTTACCGTTTCTTTTTGTGCGATCAGAGACTGTCTTCTGCTTTTTCTTGCCATGATTAAATCGCCTCCTTAAACGCAACACTCGCATCAAAGGAGTCCGATTTGCTGGCGCTTTCTATAAAACGAATAGCACTTTCATATTCCGCTTGATGTTTAAAATGAATATCGATTTTCCCATTTTCATATACATATATTTTCTCCATCAATGACACAACTACTTTTCGTGTAAGCTGCTCAATGTTTTGGTACTGCTTAAAATTCTCAATCCATAAGTTAGTTGGCGTCTTATTGTTTATAATATCTTCAATCTCTTGTTTACGCTTTAGTATAAGCTTTTCTGCCTTTTGAATTTTAGCATTATATCTGCTGACATGGTTTCGGTATTCTTCTTTGGTGATTACTTTATCTACAAAGTGTTCGTATGATGTCAGCTTATACTTTTGAATCTTTTCTATTTCCTCTTGTGCCTTGACAATTTGAGCATCCAATTTCAATATTTCTTCCTGCTTGTAAGGTAGTGTATCGATATATGTTAGAATACGTTCAATATCAAGAATACTGCGTATATGTACATTTAAAGCCACCAAAACAGCTTCTTCAAATGCCTTTTCACTGATATTATGGGTAGTGCAACTATTTTTATCATTTCGGTTGGTAGAACAAGTGTAGTAGTAATATTTTTTCCCATTAGCAGGAACCGTCTTGCGGATCATATTTTCTTTACAATCCCCGCAGGCAATAATACCTGAAAAAAGATATACGGTTTCCTCAGCAGGGGCAATCCGAGTGTCATGGAGCAATAAACCATTTACTGTGGTAAATAGCTCTTTTGATATTATAGGCTCATGTGCATTTTCCACTCGCACCCACTCTTCTTTAGGACGTTCAACTCTCGTTTTTATTTTGTAATTCGGAGTGGTTCTTTTTCCCTGCTCCAACACACCGATATACAATTCATTTGTTAAGATTCGTCTGACTGCAACGGCAGACCAGAGAGCCTGCTGTTTTACTTTAAAGGTTGTTTTGTACCTTTCTCCCAATGAGCGTTTATATTCCATAGGGGACAGGATGCCCATTTCATTTAGTCGGTTGGCTATCCCCTGCTGGCTCATCCCCTCAAGTTTCCACTTGAAAATGTCACGGACAACTTGAGCTGCATATTCGTCTATTTCCAGCTTATTTTTATCATTCTCGGCTTTCTTATAGCCATAAGCAGCAAAAGAGCCAATAAAATCACCTTTTTTACGTTTGATTTCAAGTTGGCTCCTTATTTTAATTGAGGAATCTCTGCAATATGAGTCGTTTATTAGATTTTTAAATGGAATCATGATGTTATCGGTAATATTTGAACCTTCCGCACTATCATAATTATCATTGATCGCAATGAAACGCACACCAAGAAAAGGAAATATCTTTTGAATATATTTCCCTGACTCAATATAGTTTCTGCCAAAACGTGAAAGGTCTTTTACGACAACACAGTTTACCTTCCCTGCCTTAATCTCTTCCATCATTTCTAAAAAGGCAGGCCGATTAAAGTCAACGCCACTATATCCATCATCTACGTGCACAGAAGCAATTTGGATTTCTGACTTTGACCTTAAATATTCACGAATTAGTTCCTTTTGGTTTGAAATGCTGTCACTTTCTTCTTTATCTCCATCATCTCTTGAGAGTCTTACATAAATAGCAGCATTATAGGTTTTGTTATCTTTTAAAAATTCCATGAGTAAAGCCTCCTGTTTGTTTAAAGTATTAGCAAAACTTTAAACACATTAGGCTTCACTGATTATAGTCCAATAAAAGCTTAGCATAAAATTAACTGCGCGTCCAGATTTCCGAAGCGCCAATTTGTAAAGTTTTGCCTTCTACTATTCTATAAGCTTCTAAAGTAATTCTCCAACCTGTCTTCTAATGTTGCTGTTGTATCGGCGAAACTCATCTTAACCACAACCTTGCCACATCTGAAGCAGTAAGGATTTTTCACTTGTCTGATAAAATCTTTCTTTCGTTCTTCCACCGGTAAATCCGTATTGACTTTGACTGTTTTAATATCTACTAAGGTGGATGGATCAACTGTACGTATATCTATATTTTTCATGTCCGTTATGGTCATGGCTGTATTCATGAAACCGCTCCTTTCAAAAAAAGCGAGCAGCTATTCCCATAACCGCTCACTCAATCTTGATAAAAATATTCTTTTCTTTTTACTTTACGGAAAAATGCTTTTACCTCATCAAGAGAATCTGTCACCCTATAGTCTGATAGGGCACCAAGCACCCTCTTGCGGTACTTTCCTTTTTTACTGATCCTGAAATCTAAAATGGCAATGAGACCGGTATCAGTTTCACATCGAATCAAGCGCCCCATACCTTGCTTTAGCTTAATGAGCATTTCAGGAAAAATAATAAATTCTATAAACTCTTTCAACTCCGCATACTGTTTCTTCCTATGTTCCAAAATCGGTGTCGGTGTTGGAAACGGCAAGTTGACGATAATAAGTGAAGATAGAATATCTCCGGGACAGTCAACACCTTCCCAAAATGAGCCTGTAGCAAAAAGAACACTGTTTCCGCTGTTTTTAAAAGCTTCAACAATGTTCTTCTCACTTTTATCCATTTTCAGGACCGGATATTTGATTCTGTGTCTTGCCAATTCATATACTCTTGATAATAAAGAGTAGGAAGTAAACAAAATCACTGTATGCCCATAGGCTGCATCCACAATCCTTATAATTTCATCAGCTAAAGCCTCAATATACTCATTGCATTGTTTATCAGGAAATGGTACGTTTTCACTGACATAAAGCAATGCATTATTTTTATAGTCAAATGGAGAACGACAGCTCATCTCACTGATAAAATTTTTATTGACCTTATCTATTCCCGCATTGCTTTTGAAGTAGGTAAAGCCTCTATCATCTGATAATGTTCCGGAAGTCAAAATCTTTGGGATTCCGTTTTTCCATAGCACTTTGTGCAATTGATCCTCTAAATCTGTTGGGATGCAGCAGATAGAAACCAATTTGTCGCTCAAAGGGTTTTCAAGCCAATAAATGATATTCTCTGTCCGGAAAAAAGTTTCAATCTGTTCTTTTGCTTCCAAAAACATAATCTCTAATGTCCTGCTCTTTGAAATATCCACCGCACAATATTCCTGAATATTTTCAATGATTTTTAACATCTCCAAGAGCAGCATTTTTTCAAAGTGCCCTATGAATATACCAATTTGTGATGTTTCATCATCTACAGCATCCAGGTTAATTTTTGAAACTAGGCTTATAAAAAATCTCGTCCTCAGAACAGATAAACTGTCTAACTTCATTTTTGCTATCTGTAAATATGCCTTATTACCTTTTAGATTGCTTTTTAGCACATTGGTCATGATCGTTATATCTTCACTTGAAAATCTCTTCCCAAATATTTGCATAGCTGCATCCGGCAATTTATGAGCCTCATCAATAATTGCTACTGAGTGTTCCGGAATAAGCGTATGCTTCCCTTTGGCACGTTTCATTGTATCTGCCAAGTAATAATTATGGTTACATACCTGAAAGTCATGAATTGATGATCTCGCATAATCCATATGCTTGATATATTGGCATTCCTTATAGTAAGGGCAGGAAATTTCACAGGCTTTGGGCACATTGATTTTTTGAACTATATGGTTTTTCAACCCTTTGTATTGATCCAAATCAATTCCGTAATCCGGTATCTTTAATGCGGACAATTTATAAAGCAGTTCTCTGTCCACAGCTTTTTGACTACTCTTTAAATAACTCGTTAACCGGTCGTATCGCATCTGACAAAAGTAATGTTCTTTCCCCTTTCTTAAAACTGCACTTAAAGGACGATCAATCACCTTATTCTTCAGCAATATATCAGATAAGATTGGGACATAAGTGCGAACAATGGCATTTTGCAAATCAATACTGGATGTTGATATAACACAAAGGACAGAGCAGTATTCATTGTCCAAATATGTAAGTATACCTGCTTTGCTACGCTTTTGTCTTTCATAAAGAGCATAAACAACACAAGCAACTATGTAAGCATAGGTTTTTCCCGTTCCAACCTCTGCTTCGCAAATAGCAATATGATTCTGCTTAATTCCTTCATACATCATTTTAGATAGCTCAATTTGATTTTCCCTGATTGTAAATCCGCTTGCTGCCATCAGTTTTTTGAAGATAAATTCAATCATGGCATTCGGGTTTTCAGGAAGTGTGACTTGATAAGCAGGTGTAGCAATAAACTTCTCTATTAGTTTCTTTTTTATATCATCAGAATAAACTTGCTTGCTTTTAGCAATAGCAACCATACAATTTCTCATCAAGCAAATTACATAGTAGGTATTTATGCTTCTATTTTCTTTCACCATGAAAATGTAGTTTTTATCAAATGTAAAAAGATAACGAAACTCGTTTCTGTTTCCATGCTTTTTGAGATATTGTTGCATTATCGATTCGTCTGTCGTTTTTATCTCAAACATAATTTTTCTCTCCTTAGTATTATGTGGGATACTTGACAGCACAATGATACGGTGGCCTGTACTACTATTTGAGCGATTTTGAATAATCAGCTTTCGTACAGGCCACCGCATAGTTTCTGCTGTCAAGCAATTCGTTTGAACAGTAGAATTGGTGTGTATCATATTTGTTCTCAACGCCCCTGATACAACTGAGGGGATATATCAGTTTGTCTTTGGAAAACATCATATAAGCTGACATGGCTATAAGTTCTCAAGCCAAATGAGCGTTATCCCGTCATTCGTTGCGGGCTGCCCAATGCGGTGAGGCGTTCAAGGCAGAAGTATCATTATTTATCCCTTTGTCGGTCATCGCAATTAGCCATTCCACTGGCTATTTCAAGCCGGAGGTGTTCGCTCGCGTCCAGGACGGTCATGGCGCTCCGCTTTCGTTGCTTGCCATTTCTGGCTGCAAAGGTGGTTTTCCTGATATACCGTATGTTCAGTTTTCAAGGAGCATAAGGAGAGTAAAAAATTACCCCCTCACTTCTAAGCCGGAAAAGTGAGGGGGGTGTACGGAATTATTTTTTATTTTCCATATATTTTTTTAGCTTCTTTAGGATTCTGTTCTTTCGATCACTTATGGTCATTACTGGTATGCCACTTTCCTCTGATAGCTGTCGCTGACTTTTTTCTTCATAAAATAACTGGATGATTAAATTCAGTTCATCATCAGACAAAAGGGATAGACACTCCCTTAATTTCTCAATCATGATTTTAGTGACAATAGAATCACAAATATCCTCTGTAAGCCTATCCACGAGCATTTCTTCTCCCAGAATATCCTCATAGGCATTATCAAACTGTGAATACAAGAACCTGCCATGTGCCAAATCCCGTTCTTCCAAATAGCGCTCTCTTCTGAGCATTTTGAAATACTCTCTGTAAATTTCTTCTGTTACCTGTTCAACGTGATTTCCAATGCGTATAAAAAACTTCTTTTCCTTATCCATTTTCTTAACCTCCAAATTTCGTTTTGATGAATGTTCAAGCGAAATTTGAAAGTCATGGATAACGGGCGATGCTTGTTTCCCACCGACTTGTGCTATAGATACAGGTCTTCATAAAGGCACCTCCAAAATTCCCGAAGTATGCCTTTAATACAAAAACGTCTAAAAACACGTCTTTTTGTTTTAAGGAATGCTCATGCTTTATAAGAAAATGAGACCTGTAAGTTCCCAGCCTTTTCATGCAACCTTCTCCTGTTTCCGGGCATGAAAAAAGGCCGGAAGTGAACTTAATCACCTCCGGCCTTAATCGCCGCCATATTAACTGATGAAAAAGGCATGAAAAAAGCCCCAAAATCCAATGGAAATTGAGGCTGTATGCTTCTATATTCGATTTAATTTATGCCATAATTCACCAGCATAAACAGTGTAACATGTTGGAAGTCGGAAAGCAGTAGGGATTTAATCGGAACTTTGTCGGAAGTTAGTCGGGATTAAGTCGGTGTTGTCCAAACAGTGAAAAAAGCTCGGTATCTCACTTTCTCCTTCGATTGCAGCAAAAATTCCTCTCATTGATGGAATAGTATAGCCCCAAAGGCAAATAGCAAATAAATCAATCGCTTCCCTTTTTTTATCGTAATATGTACTACGCTCCATATTTAATAATTCAAGCATTTCCTGCTCTGAGTATTTGGAAACCGTCAAATATTGCTTACTTAATATTTCATGATACATCTTCCCGTTATCAGGATATTCATAAATTTTATTCATTGTGGAATCAATCAATGAAATGAGCCATTGTGTTTCAAATAAAGACCTTACATTTTCTGAAAACTTATCTTGTTCAGTTTCAGGCGCAAAATTAGCCAGGTACCCCAATGCATTCTCCAGGTTTTTACTGTAATAGCACTCGGCACTCTCACATATTTGAAATGCTCTATTAGATGTTGACCATACGACCGGGCGATATATTTTAAGAAGTAACTTCGTTTTATGCAGAACCGCTGCCCGGTCTATATTTAATCCCTTATACATTAGCATACAATGTTTCATAACTTTGCTCTCTTTACGCATAGCATCTGTCCTTCCTTAATTTTCATATTGACATCTGTTTGAATCAAGTGTAACATATATAACGAACGAAGTTGCATATCGTATATCCAAATTATACACGAACATATTTTCGTTTGTCAATAGAATTATTGTGTACGATGTTGCATATCGAGCATATAAAAACGCATTGCTTAGGAAGGAGCCAATATCATGTTGTTTGGTGATAAAATTAAAGAACTGAGAACTTCGGCAGGAATGAGTCAACAAGAATTAGCAAATAAAGCAGGGCTTTCCTTACGATCTATTCAAAATTATGAGAGCAACCAAAGATACCCCAAAGACGTAGCGATTTTGAATAAGCTCTGCAAGGCATTGAATACCACAATAGAAGAACTGATGAAAGAAGAAGATAATTTTATTCAGGAAGCATCTGAAAAATACGGCACTCGTGGCAAAAAAGATGCTCAAAAATTAGTTGATGAGATAGGGGGCCTTTTTGCCGGTGGGGAATTGAATGAAGAAGATAAAGACAAAGTTTTTAGAGCTATCACTGAGATGTACTGGAGAGCCAAGGACAATAATAAGAAATATACCCCTAAGAAGTACCGAAAAGAGTCTGATGAATAGGTTACTGTCCGTTTTATAGTACACATTATTTGGTATAATGGGGATACTAAGGGGGTGAATCACGTATGCCGAACAAAGACTATATTCAATCGGTTGCTTCCGGGTTAATCAAGCGTTATGATACGAGAGATCCTTTTGAACTATGTAAAGCTATTGGAGTTGAAATTTTTTATGCTGATTTAGGGCATCTCAAAGGAATGTACAAATATCTTAAACGGAACCGTTTTGCAGTCATCAATGAAAAACTTGATGACTACATAAAAAAGTTGGTCTGTGCTCATGAATTAGGGCACGACTTATTACATAGGGATTTAGCCAGGAGGGTATGTTTACAGGAATTTATGCTATATGATATGAAAAGCCGTCCTGAATACGAAGCAAATCTGTTCGCATCAGAAATTCTTCTACCGGATGATGCTATTTTTTCTTATGCACATGAAGGTTACGATATTGAACAAATCGCACGGATACTTTATACCGACATAAATTTAATCGCCCTAAAAATGGCTTCTATGAATGCCCGGGGATACCAATTTAGAAAAGTTTATGATCCGAAATCCGATTTTTTAAAGAAATAAACAGAGCATTTTCTTCATCGAAAAGCTCTGTTTTATTTTATTGTATATTTTAGAACAATAGTTTTATTACAGTTGTTTGATATACTATGCAATATTTATGATTTCTTCCGCTATTCTTTTGGCTTCATTGATTGTTTCTATTAGCACATTTTTTTCATCTTGATTGATATCCGCCATGCGAGCTGCAGAAGCAAGCCTTCCATAAAATTCATATTTATTATTGTAATCAATGTCCTCTTGAAAAATATCTTTAAGCTCATAAAAAATATAGCTTAATTCTCTTGCAAGTTTTGTGCAAACCACCTGTCTCCTTGCAAACTCAACCTTCCCAGCCCCAATAACAATAGGCGGATTTCCCTGCCATAATTCAAGGTCTTTTGTCATAGCATCAGTAATGACAACATCTGCTCCACCCCACAAATGAACATTTTCACTCACTTTGAAGTTATTTGCCAAAACTTTTACCTGCAAGTTCTCAATCTTTTTCATCAGCATATAATACCTCCGGCTTAGATAATTTTTTCATGAAATGTCCTTTTTCCATATTTTAATAATGTCACCTGGAATAACATCATGTTTTGCACACATTTCACATTTAAGACTGTAAGCATTTTTAAAAACAAATTTATGTATTCCATAATTAATCATTTCCTTGCATATATTAATAACCTGAAAGTCCATTGCGTCCGATATATTCAGGCCGCATTCAATAACAGTTGGAATACCTATTTTTTCTAATATCGGATATACAATATCCTTTACAGGCCATACAGCTCTTCTTGTTACCTCTCCACCAAAAAATTTAAAGAATTCTTCACATCCTTTATGTTCTGTCAATTCTTTAGTTAATACGAACCAAAGTAACCCTTCCCTTCCAACAAAGGACCTATTTTTTTCAAATGTGGCAAAGCTGTCTTTTATCTTTTCAAGTATAACTCTATCAATTCCAATGCTTTTGAGTTCATCAATAAGAGTGCTCTGAAATTTCTGTGGCCTTAAAACAGTTAGGCCTTTTCTCTGAATGCCATTCCAATTTATAATTTTAGTACAGTGATATCCTCGAATTTTATGCTTAATGAGTATATTCTTTAGATCTTCAACACTTTCATCATATACACGACAATAAACCGGGTTCAATATGTATGAGCCATCACATAAGGACTGTTCTTCACGTTCCTTCTCATCTTTAATATAGGAAGCCCTATTTTCTAAAATCTCTAATATTTGTACAGGCCAAGTATCAACCTGATCCAATTCAATCATCAACTAAATATTCCTTTCACTTGTCATGTTCATAGGTAAAAATCCTAAAACCCATTGAATATCTTAATAATAGAAAATAATATCATAAAGCCCCACAGCATTTTTTATATTTCAATCCACTTCCGCAAAAGCAGGGGTCATTTCGTCCAAATTTACTATTCAGGTCATTTAAATAGCCCAACAATTCCTTTTTCCTTGAGAGCAAGGTTCTTAAAGCTTTGATATCATTTTTTTCTACTGCTGAAAATACTTGTTCAGCAGTTTTTAGAAATTCAATTATATTCGGATCATTCCTTAGAGATATGCGCACATTATCAACTCTTTGACCAGTAAAAGTCTTATCTCTATCAGGTAAAAACAATATTTTATTAACTCCATAGTCATTCGGTGTAATATCAACGAATTCCCCGGAAGGGCTTACCCAAATTGCATGAAATTCAGCCTCAATATATATCGTAGGCCACTCCCAGATAACCCACCCATGTTGAATAGAGCCTCCCTGTTTTTGAACCCTTAAATTCACATTTTCAAAGCACTCATGAGGTATGGAGTTTTTATCTGGGTTCACTTCTATGTAGAAAGGCTTATATTCAGGATCGATTTTTTCACATAAGTCTCTTATTTGTTTTAATATCGTCGCCGGAGTAGTTGTGTTCATTAATATCAGACCTCCATTTCCCCATAAGTTATAATTCCATAGCTCCTTTTACTCATTGTAAGTAATTAGAACCTTGATGTGAAAACTATTAAAGCAGGGACCATACCTCTTCTTTCCTTTTGGAGAGCCTTCATAACCTTGGCACCTTCTATCGGTTTCAAATTCAGCGCTTTTGCTTTCAACCATATTTCGTATAATAGCACCAATGTTAAAACCGCCATTATAGCACCGTGAATTACTGCAATTAATGAATTCACCCATGTTTTCTTTGGAATAAACCTGTTTTTTACCGAATTCGTATACTCCTTCCCCATCCTCTTCAACTTCAACCCTTATATTTTTAATCTGTGGAAATGCCTCAGCAAAGCTTACTTTACTACAAAATGCATAATTTGTGCTATTAAAAACATCTGAAGCTTTATCTCTCTTGTTTGTCGTCACGCTGGTAACCCCCTTCTCTTTTCTCAAATTCATCTTCCTTTAAGCCATCTACTTCATTAATTTCTTTTACTCCACCGCCAAATGACCAATAATTATTTTCAATAAAATCGATAAACTTTTGTAGGAACTCATCCTCTGAACAGCTTTGAGGAACTGAGACACAGCCATTTATTTCAATCTCCTTAATGGCTCTATACTCATCATCACCCTCAGAATCTATAGTCTTTAATATCTGTTCTGCTGCTTTACGGTATTTTTCTACTCTTTGATAATCTTCTTGGGTGGCGTTTGAAATACGGGACAAATCCATGTTATCACTTAAATCTGCCAACTTTACTTTACAGGCTGTTTTATTCTCAATAACCCTGCCAATGAAATCATCATAGGTTTCATTCTCGCGCTTTGTAAGAGCATCTAATGCACTCAGAACTTCTTCCGAAAAACCTTCTTTCCTCAAATATTCAATAGTAATATCTGAATCCTCAATAACATCATGTAACACTGCACAAATTCTTTCAGTTTCATTTCTTCGCATAAACATGACCCGCAGCGGGTGAAGTATATATGGTTGCCCAGCCTTGTCCGTCTGTCCTTCATGCGCTTTAGCTGCAATACGAATGGCTTTATCAAGCATTTAGAACACCTCGTTTCTTCTTTTCAATGAAATTATACTGCACACTATCTCTACAGTTTTTTAAACTCCTTATACTCCTTAAAAATCTGTTCAGGTTTTTCAAACTGCATTCTTCCGGGCTGAGCGTCAAACATATTCTGGATATCTACAAACGCACCCAAAGCATTCAACGCAAGTGTAAGTTCTTCAACAGCCTTTTCTTTATCCTGTGTATTAATCGATTCTATAGCACTTTTTATAAGATACCTTACATCATCTGCCCATATGGCATATCTTGAAAAAGTAGCAATATTGTTCCCGTCGCACTGGTCAAAGGCTGCTCTCTCAAGTCGGGAGTAAAGGTATTCCTCGGTATTACCATTGTAGTGTTTTAATTCACAGAAGGCTTTACGATTACCGAGGGAAGAATAGAATTCAAGAACAGCTCGTATATTATCTGTTAGTTCCATCTGGTATCTCACCTCTCACATAACAGTTTTAAAGCTCTTTTAACGGTTTAATTATCTTTTCAATTAATGCTTCATCGTCTGTAATACTAATAAGTGGCAAACTGAAAACATACGCTTCATCAATATGTTTGCAATCCTCGGATTGGAAATGATTAACTTTGCCATCCAATTCATAGTTATTGTCTTCACTTGCATCAGCCCAATAAAACCAGATATTCCATAAATCCCAATGATCCCTTTTATCTATATCGGAGTATACAATTTTTCCGGCAGTAAGAATTGGTTGTTCCACATCATCTCCCCAAAATGTAATTGTAATGCATTTATTAACCAGTTTATCTTTATTGTTTTGATAAACACGAAAAATTGCTTCAACAATCCATCTGTCGGCCTCCTGCAAGCTTGCGCTTACATCCTTTGTTATTCTATTGCCGTATAGGTTCCCCCATTCAGGAGCCAATTGGTTATCAATCTTGAATATTAATCGCTGACATTCTTTAAATACTTGTTGAATATATTGAAAAGCTAAAGTTATTTGATGTCCCTTTTGAATATCACTCACACTGATTCCCCCTATAAAAAATATTTTTTAGTCATTTGCAGAATGCTGGAACAGTTGATATTCCCGCATTCTAGCATTATATTTTAATTGTTTTCCCCCTCTATTTGACGTAAAATATAGGTATA
>JASKKH010000025.1 GCA_030154265.1 Clostridia bacterium | reverse complement strand
ATAAATCTACTGTATATTATATTATATTATCATTTTTCAACAAAAAAAGTCAATTAGTTCCTATTCTGCTAAAATTTCCGCTGTGTGTTTAACCTTTATATTACTTTTTTGTTGATCAAGACCACCTCGAAGCTGTAACAAACACCCTGGACAGTCAACAACTACAACCTCAGCCTGACTCTCTTTAATATTTTTAAGCTTTCGTTCCAACATAAGCCGACTTATTTCCGGGTATTTAAAGCTGTATGAACCACTAAACCCACAGCAACGGTCACTTTCTTTCATTTCTATAAATTCAATTCCCTCTTGACGTTTTAAAACCTGCCTGGCTACTTTATTTAAACCAAGATGCCGCTTGTAACGGCATGAATCATGATATGTTACCTTTAAGCTAGATTTATTTGAAGGTTTTACTGACTCCTCTGTAATTTCACTAAATAACTCAGTAAAATCCTTTACTTTCTTCGCTAAAGCCTTGGCGCGACTACACCAGGCTGGCTCATCAGCTAAAACCTCAGGGAAATCTTTCTTTAAAGCCACAGCGCAGGTTGGACAGGCTGTAACTATTACATCAGCATTAGCTTTTTCCAGGGCTTCAATATTCTTTTTAGCTAGTTTAACAACTGTTTCCCGATCTCCAGCATAGGTTGCAGGTGCTCCACAACAAGCCTGTTCCTGGGGAAATATTACCTTTACTCCTTCACGCTGTAATACCTTATAGACCGCTTCCCCAATTTCCGGATAACAAAAATCAATTACACAGCCACTATAAAAAGCCGCACGAAGTCGTGGTTTTTTAACAGATTTCTCTAAACTCTTCACTCGGTCTCGCAAGGGTTTTTTGGCAATAGCCGGTAGGCTGCGTCCTTCAGTAAGAGAACTAAAGTATAGTGGTAGGTGTCTAATAAGAGACTCCCCTTTAGTCACCGGACCCTGAAGTTTAGAACCAACTCTGAGTAAGGTGTGCATTAACTTGGGTTTAGCCACAACCCCATGCAGGGCAATACGATAACCCTTAGAAAGCCCCTGTTTTTTAACAGTCCTTTCCCGGAGCTTTATCAGCAAATCGGGAATATTTATATTTCCAGGACAGACCTCCGTACACCTGCGACAACTTATACATAAACTCTGAATATCTGCTGCAACTTCAAACTTCCCAAAAAACGAAGTTAAAATACAGCCGATTCCACCCGAATAGACATCACCGTAAACTTGACCGCTAACCAATTGGAACACCGGGCAGACATTGGTACAAGAAGCACAACGAATGCACTGTAAGGCTTCCTTAAAAACGGGATCTGCAGCCATTTCCAAGCGTCCATTATCTAATAAAACAACATGTAATTCCTTTATACCTTCACCATTACCCTTCCAAGCTGGTACCGGGCCTGTTACCATTGTAACGTAACTGGTAATGGGTTGAGCAGTACCACTACGCGGTAAAGCTTCAAGTATGGGGATAACATCCTTCATTTTAGGAACCAATTTCTCATAACCTACAATAGCCACATGAACAGGCGGCACAGTAGTAGTTAAGCGCGCATTTCCTTCGTTAGTACAAATAACGATAGTCCCCGTCTCAGCAACAGCTATGTTTCCACCACTTATCCCCATGCCTGCTGTAAGGAATTTTTTCCTTAGTTCCCGCCGGGCAATACGTACCATATTTTGAATATCAGGTTCTACAGGTTTCCCTAAATAATTACTGAAAACCTCAGCAACTTCTTCTTTTAAAAGGTGTATAGCAGGCATAACCATATGGGATGGTCGTTCACCCGGCATAAGTTGTAATATCCATTCAGCTAAATCAGTCTCATGGGGATTAATTCCCCTCTCTTGAAGATATTCATTTAAATGTATTTCTTCTGATGCAAATGACTTAGACTTAACTACATCTTTTACCCCGTGTTTTTTAGCTAGTTGGTAAATATACTCCCTGGCAGCTGCCGCATTTTTAGCACGGAAAACTTTTCCCCCACGAGCCTCGACAGCCCTGGTGAACTGTTCTGCTAATTCATCATAACGACTGGCCGCATCGCTTTTAATAGAAGCTATTTTTTTTCGCAAGGCTTCAAAGTCTTTTCCGAGGAAAACCTGTTCCCTGGAAACAACATATGAGTCAGAAAATTTCCCCAAGGCATTACGGAGATTTGAGTTATTTATAGCCTGACAAATTCTTTTTTTGAATTCATCATTATTTGCCACCTGATTCACCCCCTAACCAACAAGTACAATTATGAAACGTTCTGGACCGTGAACCCCAATTGTAAGGCTCCGTTCAATATCAGCTGTACGGCTTGGCCCTGTTACTAAAGTCAGGTAACCAGGCCAGCTCCCCTGAGATAAATATGTTTCAATTACTTCCGTTAAATTAGGTCTAACATTTATTGCAGGTAAAAGAGCAACACATGTTAAAGGCAGCATTGCTGCCAGACGCGCCTTTAAGTCCGTCGCGTCCATTGCAATTGTCCCGGTCTCCGCTATACCATAATCAAACTGAACTATGCCACTATCGGCCTGGCGAGCAAACTCAGCTCCACCCTTTTCAACTATAAACCCGGCATCAATAAGATATCTTTCCAGGTTTGCTTCTTTTACTAATGGTGAGTCAACTAATGCTAAATTTAATCCCCGAGGACGGAGAACCTCCACTAACTTTGTTCCAATATTCATTGGCTTTTTTACTCGTATTACTTCTGCTGCCATTAATTTTGCTTTATCACAAAAAACTTTAATTACTTTTTCAGAGCCCAAATTAAAGTCCTCCTTATAGCTCTGCTGTATTTTATACCTTAATTTTAACTTTTATAAATCTCCTTTCGTAACTAATCGCCAAATGAAAGTCAAAAATTTCCTAATCTTTAGACTATTAATACTCTTGCTACAAAAAACATACAAATCGAATATTACAATTATATCATATTTTTATAAACATTCAATCCATGACTAATTAACGAAAAAGGACTTATAAAATAGCAAAGGTCTTTTCCGTTTACTTCTTCAAACTAAAAAACTCCGGATTAAAAAGAGGGGTAACGATTTAGATGAAAGGATTCATCAGATAACCTATTATGCCTTATCCATCGGGTTTTATAGTTTAATCATAAATAGTTAACCCGTACCACTTTTTAAAGCGGTACGGGTTACTTTTTGGGAATTAAATCATCTATTTAACCCTTTTGGGACAACTTAACCCTTTTGGGATAGCCCTTCTATATCTGTTTTGCTCTTTTTAAAAGGTTTATCTTTTAATGGCTTAATACTTAATGGACTAAAATGGTTTTTCTACAACTATGGTTTGATCCCGACGTGGGCCGACAGCAATAATTTGAGCAGGGACACCTACTAACTCTTCTAGTCGCTTTACATAGTTGCGACAGTTTTCGGGCAAATCTTCAAAACTCTTAGCGTTACTTATATCTTCTTTCCACCCAGGAACTTCCTCGTAAACAGGTTCACATTCCTTAAAAATCTTTAAATCAGCAGGGAAATCATTAATAATTTCCCCTTTATAGCGATAAGCAGTACATATGCTTAAGGTATCAATCCCAGTTAAAACATCTAATTTAGTCAAAGCAATACCCGTCAAACCATTAACTTCTGCAGCATGACGCATAATAACGGTGTCAAACCAGCCACAGCGGCGTGGTCGCCCTGTAGTGGTACCAAATTCCATCCCTTGCTGCCTTAAGGTATCACCAACATCATCCAGAACCTCAGTCGGGAATGGGCCAGCACCAACCCTGGTAGTATAGGCCTTAGCTACCCCAATAACTTTATCTATCTTTGTGGGACCAACACCAGTACCAATGCAAGCACCGCCTGCAGTCGGATAAGAGGAAGTAACAAAAGGATATGTGCCCTGATCCAGGTCTAGAAGAGTCCCTTGTGCACCTTCAAAGAGAATCTTCTTTCCATCCTTAATATATTTATTAACCAAACGAACAGTATCAGCTACAAATGGTTTCAATCTTTCAGCATAACCTTCATACTCAGTTAAAATTGCATCAAGGTCACAACCTTGCTGCCCATAAAGTTTGGTCAGTCGTTCATTGGTATTGGCCACATTTTGTGTTAATTTTTTCTTGAATTCATCCCAATCTAAAAGATCGCTAACTCTGATACCTGTCCTTGCTGTCTTATCGACATAAGCAGGGCCTATCCCCCGCTTTGTTGTTCCGATTTGTGCCTCACCTCGGTGTTCTTCCTCGGCAGCATCCAAACTTTTGTGATAAGGTAAGATAAGTTGGGCTCTGTTACTAATCCTTAACCCCGATATATCAACACCACGACTAGTCAGGTTGTCAAGCTCCTTAACTAAAATAGAAGGATCAACAACCACTCCGTTACCTATAATGCAAAGCTTTCCCGGATAAAGTATACCAGAAGGTACTAAATGAAGCTTAAACTCCTCTTGGCCAACCATTACAGTGTGGCCTGCATTACTGCCTCCCTGGTAACGGATTACTACATCAGCCTTTTCAGCCAAATAATCAGTTACTTTTCCCTTACCTTCATCACCCCATTGGGCTCCTACTAGTATCACCGCTGCCATTAAAGAAGCACCGCCTTTCTAAAACCTTATAGAATTCTTTTTTGGAAAATCTATTTTGTTACCCGTTCACTATCCATAATAGCCCGAGAAACAATTACTCCTGCTGCTGAAGCCTGGGCCAAGCCGCGAGTAACACCTGCACCATCACCAGCGGCATATAAACCCTGGATATTCGTCTCAAGATTACTATTTAAATTTAACCTTGAAGAATAGAATTTAACCTCCACGCCATAAAGCAAGGTATGACGGGAATAAACCCCCGGAGCAATTTTATCCATAGCTGCAAGCATTTCAATAATTGCTGTCAAATGCCTATGTGGAAAAACCAGAGATAAATCCCCTGGAGTTGCTTTCTTTAGGGTAGGTTCTACCAGACCCCTTTTAAGACGTTCTTCTGTAGTACGCCTTCCGGCAAGTAAGTCTCCTAACCTTTGGACAATTACCCCTTCTCCTAATAGGTTAGCCAGTCGAGCCACATAACGTCCATAAGCAATGGGTTCTTTGAAAGGCTCTGTAAAGGTTTTACTCACCAGTAATGCAAAATTGGTATTATTTGTCTTTTTCTCAGTTTTATCAGCATACGAATGACCATTAACCGTTATTAAACCCTCATTATTTTCTTGAACAACTTCACCATAAGGATTCATACAAAATGTACGTACGCGGTCATCAAATGTTTTGGAGTAGAAAATAAATTTAGACTCATAAATCACTTTGGTTAAATGCTCCATAACTGGTGCCGGTAATTCAACTCGCACACCAATATCTACCGGATTAACCGCCAATTTTAATTGTAACTTATTGGCTACTTTTCGCAACCAATCGGACCCTTCGCGACCAGGAGCTATTACCACATATTTAGCATTAATTTCTTCTCCATCGCAAGTAACTACTCCTTTTACTACATTATCTTTTACCAAAATTTCTTCGACAGGAGTGTCAGTCCTGACCTCAACTCCATTTTCTACCAGAAAATCTTCCATAGCTTGAAGTATCTCCTGAGTACGACCGGTACCAAGGTGGCGAATAGGTGCCGGAATTAACTTGAGGTCGGCCAGGACAGCCTGACGCTGTATATCTGCAATCCTTTCATCATCAGGGCCTCCATAAACCTTTTCCGGTCCCCCGAAGCGAAGATAAATATCATCTATATATGAAATTAATTCCTCAACTTTTTGCTCTGTTACATATTCACTAAGCCAGCCTCCAACTTCTGGTGATAAAGTCAACTTACCATCACTAAAAGCTCCAGCTCCTCCCCATCCGGATACCACTGAACAGGACTTGCAATGTAAACAATTAGAACCGGTTTCCTTGGAAGGACAGTGCCGACGTTTTATGTCGTGACCTTTCTCAAGAATTAGGGCTTTTAGTCCACTCTTCTTAGTCACCAATTCTAAAGCAGTAAAAATCCCTGCCGGACCCGCTCCAACGATAACTACATCATATTTTTCGGCCATCCTTCTCCTCTCCTCATGCCTACATATAGGCAAAAAAATAGTCCCTGAATTCGGGATAAAACACAAAGCCACATTAACGTTATAAGTTTACCATTATGGTTCCAGAGCGTCAAGAAACAAAGAATAACAAACCACTGAGAAAAGGGCTACTCCTTATCAATGGAGTAGCCCTTCCGGGTTTCATACCATTTTTAATACCTTTACTACGAATATATAAGGCTATTTTTTATTACTTATTAACAGGTTCCAGTCGTACGGCAGTTACCTTATACTCTGCTGTTTTAGTTATCGGGTCAAAGGCAGCATTGGTTAAGATATTAACCGGAGATTCCTTATAGTGATAGGTCATAAACATCATCCCGGGTTTTACCCGTTTAGTAACCCGAACCTTGGTTATCAATTCACCACGACGGGAAACCACTTTTACTTTATCTCCCGTTTTAACCCCAAGGGCTGTTGCCTGCTCAGGATTGACCTCAGCAAACTCCTCTGGCCGGAAGCTTTCTAAAGATGCAGAGCGCCTTGTTGTAACACCATAATGATAAAGCATCCGTCCAGTAGTCAAAAGAATAGGATACTCCTCATCCGTTAACTCCGCCGGTGGCTGGTATTCGATACCTTGAAGTAGTCCTTTACCCCGGGGGAATTGTCCAGCATGTAAATATTTAGTGCCTGGATGATCTATTGTCGGGCAGGGCCACTGTAAGCCATCACCTTCGAGACGATTATACCTGATACCCCTGTAAATGGGTGTAAGGTCTGCTATTTCATCCATAATTTCTGCCGGTGAATTATAGCTCATTGGATAGCCCATTTTAGTAGCTAATTCACATATAATCTGCCAATCGGGTTTTGATTCTCCCCTTGGAGTAAGGACCTGCCTTACCCGTTGCACTCGGCGTTCTGTATTTGTAAAAGTCCCGTCTTTCTCTAAGAAACTGGCTCCTGGCAAAATAACATCAGCAAACTTAGCAGTTTCCGATATAAACAATTCTTGTACTACTAAGAAATCAAGGTTTGCCAAAGCCTTACGGACATGATTGATGTTAGGGTCAGTTAAAGCCGGGTCTTCACCCATAATGTACATGGCTTTGATGTAGCCTCCGGCAGCAAAATCAATCATTTCCGGGATCCTTAACCCAAACTTCTCATCGATTTCACAGTTCCAGGCTGAAGCAAAACGTTCCCGGACTTCCGCATCAGCTATACTTTGATAACCTGGTAAAACATTAGGTAATGCACCCATATCACAAGCACCTTGGACGTTATTCTGACCCCTTAAGGGGTTAACGCCACTGTACTCTTTACCTACATGCCCGGTTATCATAGCCAGGTTAGCCAAGTTCATGACGTTATTAGTGCCACTGGTGTGTTCAGTAATACCAAGGGTGTAGAATATACCAGCCCTATCAGTAGTAGCATAGGTACGGGCAGCCTCATAAATCTTCTCTGCAGGAACCCCTGTAAGTTCTTGTACCATTTCGGGGGCATAATTTTTAACTACCGACCAAAGCTCGTCATAACCCTCAGTTCGTGTTTCAATAAATTCTTTATCAGTTAATCCTTCAGTAATAATTACATACATAAGGGCATTAATAAGGGCAACATTTGTCCCTGGTGTGATAGGTAGCCACAGATAAGCATAATCCACTAATTCAATCTTACGGGGATCAACAACAATTAGTTTAGCCCCACGCCTTGCAGCTTGTTTCATCTTCTGCCCAATATTCGGGTGGGCCTCAGTTGTATTTGAGCCAATAATTAATAGAACATCATTATGCTCAATTTCTTTAATTGAGTTAGTCATTGCACCACTACCGAATGAAGTAGCCAGACCGGCTACAGTAGGGGCGTGTCAAGTACGGGCACAATGGTCAATATTATTGTTGCCAATCACCGCCCGCATGAATTTTTGCATCAGATAGTTTTCTTCGTTTGTACAACGAGCCGAACTAAAGGCCGCAATAGACTGTTTCCCGTATTTATCCTTAACCTCTTGGAGGCGTTTGGCAGTATAATCCAGGGCTTCTTCCCAACTAACTTCTTTGAATTTACCTTCCCCTTTTTCTCCGACACGTATCAACGGCCGTTTAATTCGTTCAGGGCTTTCTACAAAGTCATTGCCAAAACGTCCTTTAACACAAAGCCACCCATCATTTACTAGAGGATTTTCATAACCCCTAACACGTACTATATGGTCATCTTTAACATTAACTTCAAGGTTGCAGCCAACACCACAGAAGGTACAGACAGTACGTACCTTTTTTGCCTCCCATTGGCGGCCCTTACCCAGGCTATCCTTTTCCAAAAGGGCTCCAACTGGGCAAACCTGAACACAGTTACCGCAAAATACGCAACCGGCTTCTTCTAAGGTTATTTCCTGGTCCCCAACCGTAGCACCTGCACGGGCTTCACTACCCTTTCCGACCAGGTCAAGGACCCTCTGGCATTGTACCTCCTTACAGGCACGGATACAACGACCACAAGCTATACATTTATTATAATCCCTAACAATAAAGGGATTTTCCTTAAGAACAGGAAGTTCCTGTGCTTCAAGTGGTAGTGTGCCTTTTTTAACACCAAGATTATAGGCACACTCCTGTAATTCACAGTTCCCAGCCTTTTCACAGGTTAAACAGTCTTCCGGATGCATGCTAAGGATCATGTTAATAATACCCTTACGCATTTCCAAAATCTCCGGTGTTGAGGTTCTAACAACCATACCCTCTGCCACCGGTGTATTACAAGCAGTTACAGGTTTTTCTCTTCCTTCAATTGCTACCAGGCATAAGCGGCAAGAACCAATGGGTCGTAACTTTGGATGATAGCAAAGAGTAGGAATGTAAATGCCATTGGCTTTAGCTACTTCTAAAATAGTTTTACCTTCCTCAACTGTCATCTGTTTGCCATCAATTGTTATATTAACCATTGCTATGCACCTTTCCTGCTACGCACCTCTTCTGGTAATACCAACAAACCAATACGGCATGGAGCTTTAACAATCTCTTTGTATGTTATCTCTTCAAAGAAATGCTCCTTCCTAATTATACCTTTTGGTGTCACCTGTATCTTACCAGTTATTTCATTGCTTTCAAGTAAAGGTCTTATGGTTTCACCATAATGTTCTAAAAAGTCAATAACCGCTTTAGCCGAGTGCCCAAGCCTACACTTTGACGCATCGCGAACAATCACAGCTGTCCGCTTAAGAAAGTCGAGATCACTAGTTACTCCAATACCAGCTGCTATTTTGTTTAAAACATTATATATAACTTGAGTCCCTAACCGGCAGGGAATACAACGACCACAAGAATGCTCCTGAATAATTCGATAATACGCCTTCATAGCAGCTAATATATCTATATCAGGGTCAGTAATAACCATACCATCCCAGCCAATAAAGGCCTTGAACTGTCGGCCACCATATTGTGTCAACCATGATGGCTTTTGCGCTTTATCTCCCCAGGTGCTTAAAATGACCTCTCCCACTATACATTCCTCCTTGGGGATAACCTCTTTTTATATAAATCCCCTACACAATAAAACATCTAATATGTCGGAACTTTTGCGATAATAGTATACGTTAGTATACCATAACATACTTTTTCTTTCCAGGCTCTTTTAAAGTCTGTCTTAAATAAAAATAAGCTCCAACCCCACCTATGCCCGGAATCCCTGCAGGACACCTCTCACCATCACACACCGGGCATACATTACAATCCCCTTTTAATATCTTCCTGGCTTCCTCTCGGATTTCCTGCAGACTTTTAGCCATTATACCCATCCTTCTGCATAATTTTATATATTTTGAATTTGAAGACACTTCAATTAAATCTCCTGGCAAACCAATGATTCATTGGCAAAAGTATCGCAAAACTGCTCCTTTAAAATCTCTAAAGCCTTCTCAACTGGCTTTTCCTTAGCTGTCACTCGGACATCTGGCTTAAGCCCTTCTCCTTCAATGCTCTGATTATCAGGAGTTATGTAATAAGCCGTAGTTAGCTTTAGTACCCCACCATTACTCAAAGGATAAACGGTTTGCAGTGCTCCTTTACCATAGGTACGTGTGCCTAAAACAAGTGCTGCATTGTTTGCCTGTAAAGCTCCTGCCAGTATTTCTGCTGCACTTGCTGTTTGCCCATCTACAAGAACAATCATTGGTAAATCCTGGCCTGGGCCCTTTGATCGGACAATCTCTACTTTGTTATTGCGGTCAACTATTTTGACAACTGGTTTATCCTTTAATAAAAATAAAGATGCTATCTCGGTAGCAGCTTCTAAATATCCTCCCAAGTTACCCCTTAAGTCAAGAATAAGGCCCCTGGCATCCTGAGCTTGTAATTCTGCTAAAGCTGTGGCTATTTCATCTGGTGCCCAGTAGGGAAACGATTTAAGGTACAGGTACCCAACCTCTCCATCCATTAAAAAGCTATTAACTACTGGTGGACGGATTTTTTCTTGTTTAATACTATAATTTTCACGTGTACCAATACCTGGTAAGGTTACAGTTAACCTTATATACTCACCCGCTTCACCGTTAAACAATTTGCCTATTTTATCCAAAGCAAGACCTTTAATAGTTATACCGTCAACAGATACAACTATAGACCCTGCCCTTACCCCTTTTCGAGCTGCAGGTGAATTGGGTATAACATCTCTTATAATTAATTGATCTCCGATTTGCTGTAAAACAACACCAATCCCTACATATTCCTCATCAACACTACTACAAAACTCAGACACTTCATCAGGGGAGATGTATTGACTATAAGGGTCACCTAAGGAATTAATGAGCCCCCGAATAGCAGCTTCTTCAAGAACATCTGAGTCAACTTGATTAACATAATTTTCCTCTGTAAGATTATAAATCTCATTAAGGAGTTCCCAGTCCTCTGAAGCAGCTAATGCAGACGGAGGAGTACCTGTAATTACTGCAGATAATATAACAATAATAATAACTTTTCGTAAAATTGCAAACACCTATTTACCCTCCCTAAAAAAATTATTATTTCAGTATATTCACCATAGCCCTTGGTAATACCTGTAAATAGCTGTTTGCAATTTTCTTATTTTAACTTCTTTATTCCAAATCCTGCTATTTTATGCTTAACCCTGCTATTTATCTACTCTGGCCCCATATTCGTTAACTAAAGTATTCCTGATAGACTTAATATCAGCCCTGTTAAAATTATAGGGATCCTTCCCGGTTTCCAATGCATATGCAGCTGCAACCCCTGCAGCATCCCCTGCCACACACTGGTTGGGTAATACCCTTAGTTCAGCCCAGGCCATTGAAGAACAACCTGTAGCATATCCCGGTATTAACAAGTTAGGAACCGATCTGCTGAGTAGAGAATTAAAGGGAAGATAAACAGGATTTTGCGGTAGTGAATTTTTACCTGGTATTGTCCGGGGGAAATCAGGTCTTAGAAGCGGCGTTACCGGCCAATGGTAGCTGCCGTCCTCACCTTTTAAATCTTCAAATCTGCAGGCATTAATGTCTTGCCAGTAAAAACCAAGACCAATGCGGTTTACATAATTCTGATGGTCGGCATCCATAGCTAGACCACTTTCAGCATTGTTGTTTCCAGCCTTATGGGTTCCAGCCTTGCTATTTCCAATCTTACTGTTACCAGCCTTGTAGGTTACATCCTCGTAAGCTCGAGCCTTATTAGTTCCTGGATTATTCTTTCCAGCCCTATAGGTTTCTGTTGTCGTTATTGCATAGTTATTGTCATCAGTACCTGGCCCTGCTTTCTCAGGTTCAAGAACTGTATGTACCGTTTCCCGTAAATAGAGAATAGAACCTGTCACCGGTTGCCCTTCTTTATCCCTTACTAACTCTACCTCACTAAATCCATCAAAACGGCGCAAAGCCTTTATAAAGTCTGGATTATTCAACATCTCCCTGGCTTTTTGCCAGGCAGTATCGGTATTAAGGGCATACGGAGCAACATTTTGGGGATATGTGTCATGGTACATATCACGGGCATTAGCCCGACCATCTACATTAAAAATAAGTAAGGTATTAATCCACCATTCTTCACTGTTGGGACCATTCTGGGCAGCATTTAGGGGTTTTAATGCAAACCCTTTAGAACCATATTTATCGTTAAACCCTTTAACTACCGGGTCATTTATATAAGCATCTTTACCACCATAAGCTCCCCAAACACCTTGTTTTTGGTGGAAGTACATATCAGGATAAGTTCCTGGCTTTAGTCCTTTAACCTTAAACATCAAGGTAGCTGCCTGTTGGCGAGGTAGTAGAACCGAACCCTTATAGTCCTTATTAATATAATCTTCCTTAAGAAACTCTTTTGGCCAATCTTCACGGCCAACTGTCAGTCCAACATCAGCCAGACGACTAAGGCGTCCATCTTCAGACGCATCTATAAATATATCGGCCTTAACTACCTTCCTGGTCTCACCCCAAACTACTGTTCCAGTATAATCTCTTTTAATGCTTCTTAATGCCATGGCTTTAAGTCTGCCATCTTCACCTTTTTTGAGAGCTGTTATATCCATGGCCCAGTAAGTTTGAAGATTTTCTAACTCACCCAGGTCACTGGCAATTTGTTCAGCTAAGTCATCGGGATTATAAAAAGGGCCCACGGCCTTTAACCAATGGGCAAATGACCCTCCCTGGACAAGGGTGTTATCTTTCCGCCAATACCGTAAATCCCAGAAGTTTTGACTGCCTGCGGTTGCTAAGCCTCCATACTGATTTTCAGGGTAGGGGACAACTAAAACTACTTGCTTGTCCGGTGCTGAGGCACTGGCCTTCCAGGCAGCGGCACATCCAGCTAGCCCGCTCCCATAAACAACGATATCTGCTTTTTCTGTCGGGGCTACAAGAGGCCACCCCTCAGGACGGTTCCCTCCCCCGGATGTAGTTAACATAATAAGTAATGCTGTAAGGATTAACAGCAAACGTTTCATTCTTTAGCCACCTGTATTAAGCATTTCGCCATAAATATATTTATACTATTTTACAGGAAAGTGGTTTTTAGAGGCAATATGAACTATCTTTTTTATCCTAATATACAATTAATCAGGTTTTATGTTTTAATTCTCCGTATCACTGGATAATGTATCTTATATTATTGGCGGGATTAGTAATACATGAAAAAATCATGGTGAATGGATAATGGCTAATAAAATAAAAACCCCAGCCGAAAGGCTGGGGGTCTCCGGGTCTTATGTTATAATTTTTTAAATATCCTTCAATAGTAGGTTGTGCCAGTTTTCAGGAAATCCCATTAATGATATATTAACAACATCATACTCCTCAATAAGTGCTTCTAAGTTAATAAGAAATGTTGACCATTGATTTTCATTTTTAATTAAATATTTTAAATAGGAACTATTTCTATATTTTTTAACAGCTTCCGAAAAGTTTTTTCTGGTACTTATCATAAATACTTAAATCCTTATCATTCTATTTTAACCTTATCCTTATCCTGCAAAAGATCTACATTAGAAATAACTACCTTATCCCCTGCCTTAAGGCCCTGATATACCGTTACCTTATCTTCACCTTTAAGTCCCAGAATGACAGGAGTCCGTTTAACCGTATTTCCTTCTACAACAAAAACATAATCCTCGCCGTTGTCTATTTTAAGAGCAGCTCCAGGAATAATAATACCTTCCTTACCAGTTAGTTTAAATTCTGCCCTGGCAGTCATTCCGGCCTTAAGAATCCCGGGATTATCTATAATAATCTCAACTGGAAAGCGCTGACCTGTACTAACTGATACCGGCCCCACTTGTGTTACCTTACCTTTAAACATTTGCCCCGGAATGGCATCAACGTTGACCTGTACCTCCTGCCCAACCTTTAACAATGGCACTACCTCCTGGGCAACCGTCCCCTTTAGTTTTAACTTTGAGGTATCGGCAACCGTCAGTAAAGGAACACCTGGTGCAGCCATTTCCCCGGGGTCTATATTGCGGTTAGTTACTATACCGTTGATAGGACTTTTTATGGTTGTGTTTTTTAGCTGGACTTTGAGTAAATTAAGGCCTGCCTCAGCCTGGGTAAGTCCTGATCCGGTAGCAATCTCATACTGTTTAAGGCTTTGTTCATATTGTGTTCTTGCCTGGTCAAGCTTCATCTTAACCTCATCCAACTGGTTCTGGGAAGCCGCTCCATTATCTACTAAAGTTTTAATACGATTGTATGTCTTTTCTGCTTGGTCAAGGCCAATTTTAGCCATCTCAACGTTTAGCTTTGCTTGTTCTGCCTGGTCCTTGGCCCCGGAAACCGCTGCTTCGCCCTTCTCTAATTGAGCTTGAAGTTCTTCAGTATCCAGCTGTACTAAAAGCTGACCTGCTTTTACAGTATCTCCAACCTGTGCCTTAACACTTACTACTTCCCCCGGCATTTTTGCTCCAATATTGACTGTCTCTATTGGTACTAAAGCTCCTGCTACCTCTATATTTGTAGTCACCTTGCCTTTACTCGCAACCTCTACCCTTACCGGTACTTCGGACGCAGTCCCGGCACTGGCATTTGCCCCACAGCCAGCCATAACAAAAGGTAAGGTGCTTAATAATATTAAAGCTAATAACTTTTTCCCCCAAGTCCTCATGGTTAACTCTCCTCTATTTACCTGAATTAAGTAATAGACTTTAGTTTTTTATCTGCTAAAAAAGTTCTCTGAATGTATTTCAATTTTAATCTCTGGATTTCAAACAAAGACTAAATAAATAAAATGGAAAACTATCCTCTACTTTAAAATTCCTAAAAGTATCTAAACCCTAAATCTGGTGTAATTATTTAAGTATTATTTATTTAATATGAATGCGAACTGTAGCACTCATCCCCGGCGAAAGGTCTAAATCTTCATCTAAAAGTTTTATTTTAACCGGTATAACCTGAGTAACCTTAGTAAAGTTACCATTGGCATTTTGGGTTGGTAACAATGAAAAAACCGATGTAGTAGCTTTTCCTAAACTTTCTACCCTGCCGCTAAAGACACGATCTGGAAAAGCATCAATTTCCACGTCAACAACCTGTCCTATTTTTACCCTATTAATCACCGTTTCTTTTATATTCGCACTAATATAACTGTTCTTGACATCAGCCACAACCGCTAAGGTCATACCCGGTGCAGCCATTTGCCCCAAAACCGCCTTAGACTGGATAACCTGTCCACTAATGGGTGACCTGATGGCTGCCTTCTGAGCCATTATTCCCGCTGATGCACTCATTACCTGTGAATTTATAGTACTTGAAGTAAGGCTCGCCTCCACATCCTGCCGCCCCATTACCTGGTCAGCTTTTACAAAGTCACCTTCTTCAACTTTCCAGGTAATTAATTTACCTGGGATTTGTGGAGTAATGGTCACTGTATCGGCCGCAACCCTTGCGTCTTCTGTAGTAACATAATTGGCGTTTTGATAATAATAGTAGCCAAAAATGGACCCTCCACCGATAAGAGCTAATACTAAAACTAAAGTAACAACCAAACGCCTGTTCAACTGCAACTCACTTCCTTTCGGTTTCTCATCACCCTATATTACTTACCAGGAATGGGTTTGCCTGTTCCTGAAGGTTTCTTTAATAAGCAAGCCGGGATAACTCCCAATAAAACACTTAATGCCGCAATATAGAAAACATCGTCAATTCCTTTAACAAAGGCTGCCTTGGCTATAACCATCTGGATGTACATTAGTCCCAGACTTTTAGTCTGGGCAGCTGCTGCCACACCACCGCCTAAGAAACCACTCAACTTAGTAAAAAACTCATTGACAGCCAGACTACTACCTGTAATCTGGCTGTTCATCTGCATGGTATGTATAGCCATGCGGCTATTTAAAAGTGCAGTTAAGACAGCTATCCCAAAAGAAGCCGAAACACGGCTTATAATATTAGTTATGGCCGTAGCCCTGCCTACCAACTCTTTAGGTACAACCCCCAGGGCTGCTGTCTGGGCAGGCATCATGGCAAATGGCATACCTAAGCCCCTAATAAACATCCATAGGATAACCACATTATTTGGCGTAATGACGTCGATGTTGTGAAAAAGGTAGGTAGTATATGCCAGCCAAAGAACTCCACAAATAGCAAGGGGTTTAGGCCCTATCTTATCGTAAAGCTTACCAGCAATTGGCATCATGATGCCTGACGCCAGAGCACCGGGCATGGTAATCAAACCTGTTTCCATGGCTCCTAAACCTCTAACCACTTGCAAGAAAAAAGATATATAGTAAACCCCGGCAAAAAGGCCAATTGTGGAAACAACGATCATGATATTTCCCATGGTAAAGGTGAGATAGCGAAAAACCCGTAAATCCAGTAAGGGGTTCTCCTGTGTGAGTTCTAAATAAACAAACAGTGCAAAAAATACAAAGCTGGTATAAAACAATAAGACAATGGATAATGAACCCCATCCCCAGTCTTCACCTTTACTTAGGGCTAAAAGTAAGGTAAACAAACCGATGGCTGAAGTAATGGCCCCTCCGACATCCAACTTCCCTGCCTCACGGGTAGGAAAATGAGGGAGATAAATAAGTGCCAGTAATACCCCGATAATACCTATTGGCAGATTTATAGTAAAAATCCAGCGCCAATCAACATACTCAACCAAGTAACCCCCAAGGGTAGGCCCCACTGCCGGGGCTACAATCATGGCAATACCAAATACCCCCATGGCACTGCCCTGATTTTCACGGGGCACAACCTGATAAATCATGGCCATAGTAGTGGGCATAATCATCCCGCCCCCTATGGCCTGAAACACCCTGGCCACTATTAAAGAGTTAACATTCCAACTTAAAGTACAAAGTAATGAAGAAACAGTAAATACAATTAGTGATAAAATATATAACTTCTTAAGGCCAAGCTTGTCCCCCAGCCAGCCGCTTAAGGGAACAACTACACCCAGTGCCAGCATGTAAATAGTAACAACCCACTGGATGGTAGAGGTATCAGTATTAAAAACCCGCATCATAGTTGGAATGGCCACATTAACAATACTTGAATCTAAAATAGCCATAAAAGCACCAATTAAAGCTACCAGGATAGAGCTAACCCAGTGTACTGACTGAGGCTCTATATTTTTATCATTCTTTTTCGTCTTTCTCACCCTCTTCCCGTTCCAGGTATTGTTGTAAAATTTCTAAATCCTCCAGAAAACGTTTGCTAAAGGATGAGGGCAAAGATTTAAAAACATTTTGTAACTCTTTTTCAATGGCACTTTCTATACGTTCAGAAAACTCTTCTAAAGCAGGAGTACCTTTAAGGATGACACTGCGACGATCATTAGGGTCAGCAACCCTTTCAAGTAACCCCTTTGCTTCTAAGCGGTCTATAACTCCTGTCAAGGTACTTGGTGAAATACCGATTAGCCCTGCCAGTTCCGAGGCCCGACAGGGGCCTTTGACTTTAAGCTTACGAAGGACAATAACCTCTGTCATGGCTAACCCTTCAGCCTTATAAACCGGTATAACGCTTTTTAATACCCTTCTATGAATCTGACTGAATAGTTCTAAAATCTTGACTTGAATCAAACATACCACCTTTTTCGTATACGAATATTTCAACTTCGAACTATGTTTAAAAATAGCACTTTATGAAGGTGCATGTCAATAATTTTAATTTATCTAAAACCAAGCAATAAACACATAGATCAAAAGTTACTAAAAATCTTATATTAGTAAAGTTAAATTAACCTACTCTACCAGTTTTAAAAGTGGTAGAATATAGTTTAAACATTGTAGAAGGAATAAACTTTAATGAATTCTATAACCTTTGGATATCTTTAAATAAATGGGGGCATATAGAATGCTTGAAAGAAGTACATGTGAACGGATCTTTAAACAGAGTAATGAACTTCTTATATATAAAAATATAACCCTGGACCCGCTTGTTTCTTCATTCCTGAAAATCATTGAAATTCTAGGTTCTAAAGAATTTAATCCTGATGAACTTACAACCTTTTGCCGGGACTTTTTTAGCCAACTGGCTGAAAAGACTGAACTTAATCAGGAAGAAATCGTTGGCAACCCCTGGCAAAACTATCTTCTTGAACAAATTATAAACTCTGAAAATACCTTTACTATAAAAGCAGCCAATCATGGCTATGAACATATAGGAAAAGCATTAAAGGAAGCTGTCGGACAAGACCTTGCCTTCTTAAAATATCTAGCCGGACTAAGCCAACAAGTGTACGAAACTGCCACAAATGTATTAGAGGAATATAAAACTAACCTGAATCCTTTTTACAGCATACCAAACTGGTCTGAATTAGCCCCTATAGAAACACCTTCAACAAATTCCCTTATTAAAAAAGCTCGCCATAACTTAAAGGAAAAACTATTAGAGACAGATAACTGGGGCAAAGAAGGAGTAAAACTTCTAGCTGATTATTACCATGCCTACGGTGCTGGTATCTTTGGCTCTTACTGGGCCTTCCGCTGGGAACAAACTGCAAATGGAAGGGCTTTGGAAGGTATAGGTAATCCTGACCCTATCAGCTTTAGTGACCTTATAGGGTACGAAACTGAAAGAAATGAAGTAATTAATAACACCGAAAAGTTTTTAATGGGACTACCTGCCGTTAACGTCCTGCTATATGGTGCCCGTGGTACCGGTAAGTCATCAACAGTAAAAGCCCTGCTTAATGCCTATGGTGCACAGGGCCTAAGGATAATTGAACTTCCTAAGAGATATTTAAGCGACTATCAACAGATTTTAAGAATAATTGCCCCCCAACCACAAAAGTTTATTATCTTTATTGATGACCTGTCTTTTGAAGAAGACGAACTGGAATACAAGGAACTAAAAGCCCTGCTTGAAGGAAGCCTGCAACCCAAACCAAAAAATGTATTGGTTTATGCCACCTCTAACCAAAGACACTTAATAAAAGAATATTTCTCTGATAGAAAAGCTGCAAATAACAATGAAGTTCGTATGGGCGATACAGTTCAGGAAAAACTATCTTTGGCTGAAAGGTTTGGATTAACTGTAATATTCCCCAGTCCCGACCAGGAGCAATACCTGACTATTGTCCAGGAACTGGCTAAAAAAGAGAATATAAAAATAGAACCTGACGAACTAAGACGTCAGGCATTACAATGGGCACTATACCAGAACGGTACATCTGGTAGGACTGCCAGGCAGTTTGTTGATTATTTGTATGGAGAAACTCAGTAACCGTTATCAACACAGCATTTACATTGATGCTGTGTTATCTGCTCTGTTACCTGAGGTTGCTCCAGCATCCATCCAGGCCCAAGGCTCATAAAAGGTTCTTACTGCAATTTCATGTTGCCAGGCTAACTTATTCAATGCTGCTTTAGCCGCAGCCACAGCAGCCTCAGCTTTAATTACGTCATTCTGAGTTGCCATCCCTACTTCATATAACATTTGGGCTGAGCGTAAGCCCTCTTCTGCCGCAGCTAAACCATCCTGTGCAGAGTTATAAGCAGCTTCAAGGTCTTTTATACCGTAATAAATCTGCTTTATTGCTAAACAGAGTTGGTCGTGAGTAATATCTACCCCTAATCTTGCATTCTTTAGATTTTGTTTATCAACATCATAAGAGTTAGTCATACCATAAGTATCTTTTATAAGCTCAACTGTTTCTTTTGCCTTCCAGACCTCGGGGCTATTATCTGCTATCTTATCAACTGTATAATCCAGGTTCTCAACCTCAAAAGGTTTGTATTCTACTGTACTAGTTAATTCTGGTTTGCTGTTCTCCGGCATTCCTGTTAAATCATTAAGAGAGTCATAAGCTTTATTTAGATTGCTATAGGCATTTTCGAGCTCTGCACGTGCCCTTGCTAACTCTGCCTGTTTCCCGATTACATTAGATTTTACTTCCATCCCCACTTGCCATTTTGCTTCAGCAATGAATACTTCTCTTTCAAGTTGTTGAACATTTAATTTTTCAGCTTCAACTTCATCTTTTGCAGATAACACTGCTGCATAATTTTTATAAGCATTGGCAATTGTACTTGCTATTTTTTTCTCATAATCTTTTTTAGCTACTTTCCAGTTATATAGTGTTTTAAAAACTAAACCAGAAGGATCCAAATCAGAAGATACAGCTGCATACATATCCGTTCCTGGTATATGGGTATTGATCAAAAATCCATTATATAAGTCCCAAGTATCTTCTTTTTCTATCCTTGCTTTTTCCACATTATTTTCTGCAACTTCTAATAAATCACTGTTTTCAAGAGCTCTCTTTACAGCTTCTTCAAGTGTTAATTCTATTTGCCCCTTATCATCACTGTTGTCGCTTTCAGTTGCAGCAGAAGCAATAAAATCTCCATTTCCCATAAAAATAATCAGGGCTAAAGTTAGTGGAATAACTAACTTCTTCAATAACTTTTTAAAAAGCTCCATAACATCCATTCACCTCATTTGGTAAATGCTTTATTGTAATAAGAGCCCGAGTTTTATATAAAACCCGGGCTCAAAATAATCTCTTTACTACCTTACTTTAACTATTTAAGAGTTACAGTCTTGGTAGCTTCGTCATAACCGACTTCATAACCAAGAGCCTCTGCAACAAACCTTGCAGGTAACATGGTTCTACCGTCAGTAACTTCAGGAGCTACGTCCATAGGTAGAGTAATACCATTTACTTTTAAGGTAGTGCTGCCAATAGTTAACTGAACTGCAGTGGTACCTTTAAGCAAGGTTACAGTCTTGGTAGCTGCATCGTAGTAAACGTTATTTTCGTTTACACCTAAGGCATAGGCAACATAGCGAACAGGTAGGTAGGTACGACCGTTCTTAACGTAAGCTGCTGCATCCATGATGTACTCAGTACCATTGACGGTATAGGTTGTGCTACCTACTACAAAACCGGCAGTATTCCGTACGTCTTCACCTTTGACTGTAGCAAAAGGAACTCTAGCTACAGGGTTATTCATGTCGTTGATGTAAATTTTAAGTTCATTGTCGCCACCAGCAGCACCGTTAGAAACATCATATCTAATATCTTCTAACTTAATTACACTGTCAACATTACTTTCGCTCGTAATATCAAATTCAAAAATATCCTCCTCTAGATTTTTGGTTCCAACGCTTAAATCGCCTTCATCAATTGTAACTTTAGGCTCATCAGCAAACTCAAAGCCCATGGGCAATTTAATCTTAACTACAGCATTTTTTTGTAATACTCCATCTTCAACTTCCTTAATGAAGATGTCATTACCACCTTGATCAGAAATACCTTTTTCTACAGTTACCATATCAGTGTCAACTGTAATAGGACTGGCTACCTCACCGATAACAGCGGTACCATCCATAAATCCACCAAAGGTTAACTCGAGGTCACCTAATTCGGCATCTGCATCTGCTGTAATGAAGAGGTTCTTAATCACGATATCCTTATCTGCATCATACTTTCCATTACATGTAATCCACAAACTTTTATCGTCATCATAGGTACCCTCTACACTAAATTGGTCACTACTACCCTCAATACTAGTACCAGAGCCGTTTTCTAATTTTACTAGAGTATCTGCAGCTACTTCGGTCCCCTTAATATCTTCTATAGCCCATTTGAGTCCTTCTGGTAAGGTAAGGGTTAGATAATCCCCGTCTTCAATATCACTACTGGGATCTATAGTGATTTCTACATCGTCAAATTCCTTTGCTACCTGACCTAGGTAAATAGTATCCTTGTCAGCATCTTTAACTTCTACATCAAATACACCTTCACCAACAGTAGCAACAACAACTTCTGTTGTTTCATCAACGTCTCCGCTAACTTTTATTTCGATATCGCCATCTAATGCTTCAGGTTTAACTTTAAGGATCGGAGTTACTTCAATTTTACCATCAAATGAAGTGGAAGAACCTGCTACTTCAACATATAAAACCTTATTGTCTGAGTCTGTAATTTGGAAATTTTCACTATCAAAAGTCTTTAAGGTAATACCACTTGCTACAACTTTTGTTTTATTTGTTCCTGGAGTATCTCCAGTAACATCCCATTCGACACCATCAGCTTTTATAGTGAATTTAATAGTGTCTCCTACTTCAAGAGCTCCTGGATTTGACTCTTCAACAGTAATCTTAGCTGCTTCTTGATCACTACCAACTTCGACAGATTCAGCAGCTTCAGCGGAAACAGTTACGTTATCATCGGTAATTTTAGCAATGGTAACGTTTTCAGTAGTTTCCCAAAGAATACTACCAGAAGCATCTTCTCCCCAAACTTTAACTTTAGCATTTACTTCACCAGTAACATCAGATTTAATGTCTACTGAGTAACTGTCCTTAAGTGTAAAATCAAATATCTTAGTTTCAGAA
>JASKKH010000070.1 GCA_030154265.1 Clostridia bacterium | reverse complement strand
AAACCTCCGTATGTATTTGATTCGACACCAATATCATACTAGGTTTCACGCTGTGGTTCTACTTTTTGGGCTTGTTGCATTTCATTTTACAATTAACAAGTAAAATTTATTTAGTAGATAATAAACTTATTATGACCAAAAGCATTTTAGAGTTAATAAATAAATTAAACCCAGAGGCTGGTTTAGAGTACTTTATGGATGATCTTCCTCAATACCTTTATGTTACAGACCCCCAAATAGGTAGCATATGGAATTATTTTGAAGAATATCGTAATAATGAAATACCAGAAGAAGTAAAAGAATTAATGATTTTTACCACTGAAGCAATTCCAGAAGATTGTTTTAAAACTGTACAATTAGACCAAGAAAGTTTTGAGGAAACAGCATATAACTTTATTGAAAAAATAAAAAATGAGAAAGAACGCTTTGCAGACATTATGGTTGGATTAGCAAAACTTTCAGGCAAACCATTACCTGATACGCCTTCAAACATGAAAAATGAAATAATTAATGATATTGATGAAAGTATAGTTAATGGTGAGTTTCCTACAAAAGAGAAAATTGAAAAAATTGATGATTATCTTGAAATAAAGGAAATATATTACCATACTCCTTTACTTGGGGGTAATAAATTATTTAAAGCAGAATTTACTGCACAAGAAGCAGGAGAGTTTGTTGGCAACTTCAAAATAGACAGTGAATTTAAAGGTTATAATGATAATCTTAATGGTTTTTACAATTTAGACTTTGATATTATTTCTAATGATTTTAAACTTAAAGGCTCCCTTGACTGCCCATTTAATTTCAAAGAACAAGAAAGAAATTCTAAAGGTACTCTAAATCTAACTTTCATAGATCCTTTAAATAATCAAACTGTCCTAGATACAGAAATAGTAATGACTTCAAAAAGGTGTCAAAACTGGTATGCTCATAAGAGAAACCATGGCCCTTTGCCCTAATGGGATATATGTTCCCTCCCAATATGAGCTTTATGTCCATTTTTCCAGTCGCATACTATCAATTATGCATCAGTTCATCCCCCCTTATTGAATCATTCTCTATTGATGAAGCATTTCTAAATGTTACTAGTTGTGAAAAACTTTTTGGTTCACCGATAGAAATTGCACATAAACGAAAAAATAGAATTAAGGAAGAACTAAATATAACTTGTAGTATAGGTATCGGCCCTAATAAGCTTCTAGCCAAGATGGCCGCCGAGCTCCAAAAACCCGATGGATTAACCGTATTAAAGCAAGAAGAAGTACCTAACCGTATCTGGCCATTGCCAGTAAAAAATTTGTTCGGAGTTAGTTCACGTTATGAACATCATTTAAAGAAGCTTGGCATACATACTATTGGCGATTTGGCCAACTTTAAAGTAAATATATTGACAAAACGTTTCGGAGTAATAGGAAAAATATTATGGCAATGCGCTAATGGAATAGACTACAGCCCTGTAGACCCATTCAGCCTAAATTATGTAAAAAGTATTGAGCACCAAGTTACTCTACCAAGAAATTACTTAGGAGAAGATATTAAAATAGTTCTTTGGAAAATTGCTGATCAAATAGCTCAAAGAATACGAGGTAAGGGTTATGTTAGAAGAACGGTAGTACTAACTTTAAGAGACACAAATTTAAATTTCCTTATAAGAACAAAAACTCTTCCTCAATTTACAAATTTGGCTAAAGAAATATTTACAGGGGCCATGGCTTTATTAAATACACATTGGTCACCATCATGACCTGTTCGAATAATAGGACTCGCCTTAAACGATCTTACCGTTACGGATAACGAGCAACTGACCTTATTTATTAATCGTGAAAAAATTAGAGCCACCAAAAAGGTATCTGATATAATCAGGCACCGTTTTGGAAGAAAAGCTATATTTCGTACAGTAACATTAACTGGGTAGGTCTAACCCATGTCCAATAATATTGATAACAAACTCTGGGAAAGTCATCGGATAGTTTTACCTAAAATGAGAGAAAAGCGTCGTGTTTCTAAGAAAATTCATGCATTGGAAATTATACGCCTGATAGGGCGGGAAAAATTGTTAAAATTAATCTGTAATAATCCAGAAGCTCAAGCCTGCGGATTTTTCCTTAAACGAATTTAAATCATTTAGTAAATTAGGTACTAAAGTACTAATCCTTTGCTTTTGGTTTTTCTTTTTCTGTTTTATTTATTTGATTGAAATAAGCTTCTTTTGTATTTAATTTATTAAATAATGGTTTGGTAGTAACCAATTTCTTCTCTTGTAATCTTTGGGGTAGACTTTTAAAGACAAAATACAGTAAGAAAAAGAAGGATACTAATAATAATCCTGCATAAAGGCCTGAACCCTGTCCTGGTATTAAAGGCATTGTGGCAATTACAACTATTAAACTGACAATAGCTATCCAAGAAGTATAGGGAAAACCGGTGAGCTGACAACGGCCTTGGGGAGGACATCCGTTTTTTATTCTAAAGCAATAATGAGTAAACAAAATTACTACATAAACAAAAAGCAAAGAAAAACCACCTGAGCTAACAAGAAAAAGATAAATCTGTTTTGGTAATATAAAACCTAAACTCGCTGCAGCTAGCATTGCACCTCCTGAAAATAAGATACCCTTTCGAGGAACATTCTCCCTATCTATTAAAAATGAAGGTGCATGTCCAGCATCTGCTAAAGACCTTACCATTCTCCCTAAGCCGAAAGTAGCTGCCAACATTGTTGAAAGTATAGCTGTAACTAAAATCACATTAATTGAATATGCTGCCCAACCCAAACCGCCAGCAGTTAAAGCTATAACCATAGGGCTAACCTCTTCAGTAAGGTTTGCTGTTGGAACAAAAGGAAGCAAAGTAGCTATTACAGTACAGTAAAGTCCAACTAAGCCTATAACAGTGTAAATTATTGCTTTAGGAATTGTTTTATGAGGATTTCGAACTTCAGAAGCCGCCAATCCAATGATTTCAAAACCAGCATAACTAAACAATACAATAAGCATACTTCCAGCAATACCTGCGATACCCCTAGGGAATATTGGTTCTAAGCGTAAAACTCCAAGTCCTATAGGTGGTTTATTAGGCATTAATCCGATTATAAGGGCAAATGCCAATCCAACAAAACCTATCAAGGCCCCAAGTTTTATTGCAGCTAAGCCACTCTCCAAATTACTCAAAACTTTAGCACCTAAAAAGTTAAGAAGTGTAACTACAGCAATTATGCTAATTGCAAGAACCGGTAACGATAGTTGTGGAATCCATACCTTCAAAAATACTGAAACTGCGATCGCTTCACTGGACATAGCTAAAACGAGTCCTGTCCAGTAAACCCAACCAACCACAAAACCTAACCATGGTCCAAAGATTTCTTCAGAATAGGCCCGAAATGAACCAGAACGAGGACTTGCAACTGTTATCTCTGATAGGGCAGCAAGAATTAAATAAACTAATATGCCTCCCAAAATATAAGATATAAAAACAGCTGGTCCAGCAGCTCTTATGGCTATTGCTGACCCTAAAAAGAAAGAGCCACCTACTACTGTTCCCAAAGCTAACATGGTTAACTGCCATGCTGACAACCCTTCATTATTATGTTTCACTTTTATCGTATTCCCCCAGTGTATATCAATCAATTGTTTAAAGTTATTTTAGTAAATAAATATCAAATTTATAAACTTATTGCTTATGATTATTAAAGTTGGTTTTGAATAACAAATTAGTTTATGTTTGTTTTACGCATTATCCATTGACAGCGTAATATTATCATAATATAATTGTAATAACCGTTGCAAAACCTTTTTCATAATTAAAAGTAAGGAGGATAGAGGTAGTAATGAAAAAACTAAATAAATATAATAAATGGTATTGGCCCATACTTATGATTTTTATATTAGCTGGACTATTTTATAATCCAGCAATTGGACTATTCGCACTGATATGTATGATTTCTCCTATAATAGTAGGTATTTCAAAAGGTCGAATGTGGTGTGGTAGATTCTGCCCCCGTGGAAGTTTCTTAGATCAGATACTTTCCAAAGTGGGAAATCCAAATCGTAAAATTCCAAAGTTATTTAAAAATCCGTTAACCCGTTGGGTTATATTTATTCTATTAATGTCTTACATGGGATACAATGTTTATTTAACTGGTGGAAATATTTTTGGCATAGGTAGAGTGCTATTCAAAATGGTATTAATAACGACCATAGCAGGAATTGTACTAGGCTATTTTTATAATGTACGTAGCTGGTGTAAAATATGCCCAATGGGAAGCTTGGCAATGATTGTAAGTAAGAAAAATGAATATCTTGTGCAGGTTAACCCTGATATTTGTAAAAATTGTGGAATTTGTTCTAAAAACTGTAACTTTGAAATACCTGTTAATTCCTTTAAAATAAGTGGTCAGGTAGAAGACCCAGATTGTTTAAAATGTAGTACTTGTGTATCATCATGTCCGGTAGGAGCATTAAAGTTAGACCAAAGTTAACATAATCGTTAGCTTAAATAGACTTACTATTATAAAGAAAAAAGGAGCTTAATCCCTTTAAAACACCTTATTAAAGGTTAAAGCTCCTTTTGCATTTTATAACGAACCACAAAAGCTACTACAACAATACAATAATTAACCTACAACTATTTATACTCCCTAAATACAGTTGGATCAACCTGATAAACCAATGGGAGATAAATCTCAAAATAGAACAAAAGATTATAAGGCTATCAGGTTCTTCAAAGAGGTTTTTCCTCCTTTGGTGCTATCCAAAAATATTCTGATGTAAATCTTCCTGGTACAGCCCTTGGTACTTTTGCTTTAAATGATACCGCTATTATGATCGTTCTATTAATGACATAAGTACAGAGGTTTATGACCAAATTTCTGTATCAGCAGACCATATTAGTGAGCTCCTCTGTCCAGGAATAATTAAGGTAAAGAAAAAATTTTTAAATAACCTCCTAAAGCAGACAGAAACGGTAAAAACCGTAACTTCTGCTAAGGGGGTTTTTATTTAGTTGAAGCTATACTTTTTTCACTTTTATTTTGTTTCTGGCAGTATTACGATAATGACTAATTTTTGGATTTCTAAGATATGGCTAGAACTCTTATATGCATAATGTTAAATATATTACAATTAATTATAAAAATCGTTATAATAAGATATATACCAACATATGGGGATCAAGTCCGATATTATCTGTAAAAATGCCCTCTGGTAATTTTTACGGTTAACTAACAGCGTAATCTCGTGCTTGTTAGAGGTGCAATTTTCTTTTCGGCCTTTTGCTGCTTTTTCCACTCCCAGTACTCGTCCATATTCAGATATAAACGACCGGTGCTCCAGGCCTCATGCTGCTCCATCAATAG
>JASKKH010000024.1 GCA_030154265.1 Clostridia bacterium | reverse complement strand
GGTGATACCGTGGCAAAACATGAGTTTGGAATAATAGATTCCTTTGAAGAAAACAAATGGTATAGTGATTATGAACCTGAAAAATATAATTGTATTTCTATCAGTGACGATATAATTGAAGAATTAATTATAAAGTTTAATGACGAATTAATGACAATAAAGACATATTTTCAGGTTACATCGCAGCCAGGTACTGGATTAGATTATTGCGGTGTAACGCTTATCCCTCCAGAATCCCTCAAACAATTCAAGGATATTATTATAAAGGCAAATAATCACTTCAAGGCAAAAGAACTTCAACTTCTCACTGAAAAAATAACTGAGGCTATAACAGGAAACAAGTATTTAATTCACTATGGGATATAACAACATTGTTCTCCAAAACCATTAATCCTCAAAACTTATCCCTATTTGAGGGCATTTAAGGTACGTTACGGGAATTTCATGTTAGTTATAGGATTTATGAGTTAAGAAAATAAGTGAAATGAATTAAGAGTATAAACCTTCATCCCTAAGGGGGGAAGTAGTTGGTAAAAGAGACTCAATTATAATTATAGTTATAGTGCCTTTTCTATTTAATTGTTATATTTTTATAAAAGTGGTGATATATGCATAAAATTCAGTCTCATCCTTCCGAAAAAATTACATCTAAGTAAATTTTAAGTTCCTTAAAGGTTTGAGATACTGCACAATCATCACCTTTATAAATAGCAACCTGTTTGTATTCATCTTCCTCAAATATGTATACTTCAATAGTTTTAAGTTTTGGATTTACCATCCAATATTCTTTTACGCCAAAATCCATATAAATATTGTATTTTCTTATTCTGTCATGGTTTTCATTTGATGGGGAAATTATTTCAATAATTAAAGCGGGTACGCCATAATATGAGTTTTCCCTTAATCCTGACTTATCACAGATTACCATTAAATCAGGTTGAACCTTGACATTCAAAGACTTTTCTTTATTTATTAGCCATAAGTCTAAAGGGGAGATAAATACTTCACAAGATTTACTTCTAAAATAATTCTTGAATTCTGCTGCAATATTTAATAAAACCCGCTGGTGTTCTACTGATGGAGATTCAAGGCAAACTACTTTACCATCAAAATACTCTAATCTATGTTCGTTTTCTTTATCCATCTGCAAAAACTCTTCAAAGTCTACCATTTTTGGTTTAGGCATATCTTATCCTCCATACTAATTTTACGATATTCTATGTAGATATAATACCATATTTCTTTGCTAATTTATTGAATTTAACATTGAAAAATTCTATTTCATAACTGGACTCTTGTCATGCTCTTTTTAGCCCGATACAATAGTTAATAACGGGGTGAAGATTAATGAAGGCGGTAAGATGTAATAGTGCTTATGCTCTTAGCAAGGATGAAGTTTGTGAAAGTAATAAGTATAATTTTAAAGCAACAGTTATTCAAAATATTATTTATGTCTATTCAGTTCTGGATTTATGGCTGATACAGAAAGTTGGAGATAAGAAATTTTACATTTATCATCAGAATAAAAAGTTTGGCAACAAAAATTATCACTTTCAGCAGGAATTTAGTAATCTTGATGATACCTTTGAGTACATTCACAAGCATGACGAGTTTGTTTTGAAAATGAAATGGACATTACCTGCAGGGCTAAAAAATGCGTATAGGAAGGTTAGGAGGAGGGGTAAGGCATGAAGATTAAGGTATAAAGGATTAAGGCTTAAAGGGAAGCGACTTTACCCTTGTTATAGCATAATTAGGAGTCACTAAAATCTGAATCATTACCCAACTCCAGTTTTAACCTTTTTATGTAACCATAAAGCATTTTGATAATCTCAATCAACTTTTTATCTAAAGCATCGTATTGCTCCCTATTGATATAGTCATTTTGATAGGCAGTAAGAAGATGATTTCTACATTCTCCTGCACTGCCAAGAGCACTGTTGGCGTGGAAGAGTTCCCTTTTTATGAATAATTGGGTATTTCCCTCAGCAATATTTGCCCCAATACTGCGGCTGGCTCTAATTAATTGGTCTGTAAGCCTATATTGCTCATAACTCGGAAATCCTTTAACCAATTCGCCTATCTCCTGCTCCAATGCATTCGCCTTCTGCCAAACCTTAAGCGTCTTAAAATCCTTTATTACTAAACTTTCACTCATAAAGTTCATCCTTTCAAATTTGATTTTCCACATTATACGGATTGTTAGGTGTAAGTCAAATTTTAATACTAGAATTTTTATAAAGTAATTACTGAAGGTTAAAAGGGTTAAGGAGACAAATAATGCATAATTAATCCTTAGCCCTTTCACCTTAGAACTAATATCCTAACATGGTTTTTGTCGCTTAAAAATCTATTTAAGTATAGTAATATCAAGGGTTTTGGGGAATTTACTAAATACATAATTATATATGGAAGGGTAAAGAGGATAGGGGGGAAGGATTTAGGGAAAAGTGAAAAAAACACTTGAAAATGTATTTGATGATTTAATATAAAATAATCGCCTATTAATAAAAAGGTATTTTACTAAATCAGAATTGAATACCTCCGTTACAATATATTTGTATGCTTACCTAATTTGATAGGTGAGCAATTTTTTTATCATAGAAATGTCTACATCAAATAAACTCCTTTCATTTTTCAAATGTTTGAGAAGGAGTAAATAAAGTACTTTTAGAAAACATGGTTTATTAGGGATAAGGAAATACCCTGTAGGCCATGTTTTTTTATTAGGAATTTTAAGGTGAAAAGGAATAAGGGATAAGGTTTAAATTCAGTAAAATCAATGGATTGAGAGATTGAATGGAAGTAAAAATGGAGAGAAGAAATGGAAAGAATTCTCCTTAAACCTTCTTCCTTAACTCTCTATAAATCCTCAATTTTGCAACTACTTTATTTTCATTTTTTCCATTGAAAAATCAAAAATGCAACTACTTTAAATTGTGAAAAACAAAAATGGAGTAAATAAACGGATAATTGGAAGAGAATAACAAGCCAGTATTCTCAAGGGTTTGAGGGCTGTCTATAAAAGGACTTTATTTGAAAAGGGAAAGAAGTTTGTTTGAGGTGCATAGTTTGGTGTCGAAAACAAAAAAACTCTTTCCGTGAAAAAATAAAGTTTTTCCGATGAAAATAGAGTGTTTCCGATTGGGAAGGGGTAAGGGATTAGGTTTAAGGAACAAGGAAAATTTAGAGAACGCTTGAGAAATAATGGTTAAGAGGGATTTTGAGAGAGAATCCTTCTTGATCCTTGATCTTTGTTTTTTTATTAGGGTTATGGATTAAGGGTCAAGGGATAAGTGCAAAGCATTGAAAATAAAGGCTCTTGAACCACTTATTCCTTTTTTTCCTTGAACCTTAATCCTGCCTTTTCGGAAAATGTTTTTTTACTAAAACCCCTCCCATATTTGGAAATATAAGGGGAAATATAACGGATTTGTGGAAAGACTTTATTTTCTGGTAAAAATTAGGATGCAGTATTCATGCGGGTTTGAGGGATCGGAATGGAAAGGGTTTTTTTACATGAACATAGTTAGGGGTAAGGAAATAAGGGGTAAGGATCAAGAAAAAAATTTATTTTTGACTGAAGTTTTTCCGTGTAAAATAAAGTCTTTCCGTAGAAAATAAAGTTTTTCCGAAATGAAAAAAATGTCTTTCTGTAGGAGTAGAGTGAAGGAGAAAAGATTCAAGTTATGGTTAGAATAGATTTCCTTGAACCTTTTCTATGATCTATGCTACTTCATCATCTTTCAGTTGCTCTTGTAATTTTCGTATACAGCCTATGAGCATTTTTATAATTTCAATGAGTTTAAGCTCAAGCAAATCATAATCTTCTTGGGATATATAATTATTATCAAGTGCAGTGATAAGCCAATGCCTTGTTTCATTGGCACTGCCCAAAGCATTATTCAAGAAAGAAATTTCCTTCTTCCGATAAAGTTGACCATTTCCTTCAGCAATGTTTGCTCCAATGGAGGTTACGGCTCTTATAATCTGTGACTTGGCAGCATAGGTTTCAAATGCAGGAAAGCTGGTCGTAATTCTATAAATGTCCTGGGTCAATTCTCTTGCTTTCTGCCATACGATTAGCGTTTTAAAGTCTTTTATATGATAAGTGTATTGTGCCATCTGTCATCACTTCCTTTTATAACATACTTCATTTGCTCCCATAATACTTAAAATGAGTACACAAAATCAAATTTTAGCTCCAATAGAAGTAATATTTTAATAGTGATAATATAAGTACTTACAGCTGCCGAAATAAAAAATACTCTTTCCAAGAGAAAAAATAGTTTTTCTATAGATGAAAAAGTGTTTCTGTTTTGGGAAGGGGTATGTAAACAATAGGAAAAGTTATATTGATTTATGGAAAGACTTTATTTACACTCATAAAATTACATATAGATTTCATGCGGGTTTGAGAGATCGGAATGGAAAGTTTTTTTTAACATGAACATAGTTGGGGGTAAGGAAATAAAGGGTAAGGGTTAAGAAAAAAATCTATTTTTGGCTTAAGTTTTTCCAGAAAAAATAAAGTCTTTCTGTAGAAAATAGAGTTTTTCCGTAATGAAAAAAGATGTTCCATGATTTTGGGCTTAATAATAGTGCCTTTTATGATTTTATAGTAAAGATATATAATAATTATTAACAAACAAAATTAACAAACAAATATCTGATATTTAATGTGTAATATAAAATATGAAAGAAAGGAGGACAGTTGTATTGAAGTTTAAGCGAGCATTTCTTTCTTTATTACTGATATTTATTCTTTGTTTATCTATGGTTGGTTGTTCCTATATTGAAAATATCAAACAAGATTTCGGACAAAAATTAGCAACTGCAGTGCAGGAAAAAAATAATGACGGAGTAAATAAAGGAGCAAGTCAGTTTAGCGAAAATTCTTTAACAGAAAGAAATACAACATCCTTAAATGGAAAACTTATTGTGCATTTTCTTGATGTTGGACAGGCAGATTCAATTTTAATACAGCAAAACGGACACAACATGCTTATTGATGCAGGAAATAATGCGGACAGAAATTTTATTGTAAAATATCTTAAAAATCAAGGGGTTAAGAAGTTAGATTATGTTATAGGGACACATCCTCATGAAGACCATATTGGAGGATTGGATGCAGTCATAAATACATTTGAAATCGGCAGTGTGTTTATGCCAAAAGTATCTTCAAATACCAAAACATTCAAAGATGTATTATTGGCAATAAGAAATAAGAACTTGAAAATTACTACTCCTGTAGTAGGCAGCTCTTATAATTTAGGTGACGAAAAATGGACTATATTAGCTCCAAACAGCAGTAGTTATGATGATTTAAATGATTACAGCATTGTAATCAAAATGAATTTTGGAAAGAACTCTTTTGTATTTACCGGAGATGCTGAAGCACTTTCAGAACAGGAAATATTGAAAAAAGGATTTGATTTAAAAGCCGATGTACTTAAAATTGGTCATCACGGCAGCAGCAGTTCTACTTCAGATACGTTTTTAAAGTCTGTAAGTCCTGAATATGCAGTGATAAGTGTCGGAAAAGATAATGACTACGGACATCCTCATAAAATTACAATGGACAGGTTAAAAGCTAATAATATACCTGTCTATAGAACCGATGAATGCGGAACGATTATTGCTGCAAGTGATGGAGAGAAAATTACTTTTAATTGTAAACCAGGGGATTATTCTTATAGTGGAATTGGCACTAATACTACTCAAAACAGCAGCTCAAATAATATAAGCTCTAATAATGTAATAAATTCAGATAACAAAGCTGCAAAGACAGAAACTAAAACCAATAACAGTGCAAATGTAATAATAAGTAATATTGATAAAAAAGGCGAGATAGTAACTATTACAAATAAATCGTCCAAAGATATAAACTTAAAAGGATGGAAAATAATTTCAGTAAGGGGAAATCAACAATATGTATTTCCTGATTATGTGTTAAAAGCTGGAGCAAGTGTAAAAGTGACAAGTGGTAATAAGCCTGGAGATTTAATATGGGGAGAAGGAAATGTATGGAACAATTCCCAAAGCGACCCTGGTGAATTATATGATTCTAATGGCAATTTGGTTTATAAGTATGAAGATTAGGGGGAAAGAATATTGAAAGGTGTGATTGATAGATTTGAAGGTGAACATGCTGTAGTAGAGTTAGAAGATGGAAAGATGAAAGATATAAAAAAAAGTCTGCTCCCTGATAATGCAAAGGAGGGGGATGTATTAATTATTAATGAAAAAGGCATTAAAATTGACAAAGAAGAAACACATAAGAGAAAAGAAGAAATTAAGAGCCTGATGGATGAATTGTTTGAATAGGCGGTTCTGGCTATCAAGGAATACATAGATTGGTATTGGAATATGGAGTGGTCATTATGATTCAAAAATATGAAAGGTTAAATTGAACAGTGCAAAAACAATTCTTCCCAACAGCAGCCTCCCATAAAGGCGGAGTGTAGGGGCTTTCATTTTTACACTTATTAGGGGAAGTTTGGAAACGGGTTTGGGGAACAAATGGAGGGAAATGATTACTTTAAAATATAACTTTCTTATTAAAAAAATTGATTTTTCTACTTGTTTAGTATTTGTTAACAGCGATAAATGATTAAGTCCTGCTTTATAGTAAGCAGGACTTAATTTTTGCGCTGCCTATTGTGCTTTGTCATTCGATTTTGAAAACGAAAAGCAGAATACGAATTCGTTTTTTAGGAGAAACTTTCCTGTTATGATTTAAAAAACGCTTTCTTATAAGCGATTTTCACAAAATACTTATCATCCGGCAGCCGAAACCGGAGCTTCTGCAAACGATTATTTAAAGCAGTTTCTGTTAATTGAATTAACAGATATTAATTTCAATTAATACAAATTAATATCAATTAATTGAATTGGAGGTTTTACCCAATTGAGAGAAACGGTCATTGTGTTTGGATTTTTAAAACCAAATACTCTTTTGGGAGTAGTAAAGGGTATTGGAGAAAAAATACAGTTAATCCGGCAAAAACGAAAATAATTATATGGCTAATTATAGATAATTACGAATATTTCCGTTAAAAACGAAATCAGCCTGAATAAAAACAATCCTGCCCCGGAAAGGCAGGATGTTTTTGTATCTACAGGAATGTTTCTATACCCCTTGCGATGAACCACGAGAAGGGAGCAAAGGATTTTTTCTTTATGGTTTTAATTATCGGGCCAACATTGTATTTTAGTTCTATTTCATGCACGAAGGGGTTTAGCCTTCTGCGTGTGATCGTAAATAAGCCGGACTTTGAACAGAAGAGTCGGGTATCAAGAATCATATTCAGCGTCTCCTTTCTTAACTATATGGTTAGTGTTGTCTACAGTAATATTTTACCAGGAATCTCTATGGCCATCAATAAATTATAGTAAAAAAATTAAAAAAAACTTGATGAAGCTGTTCCATAATTTACTATTTTTATATAAGATTATAAAAGGGGTGTAGTAACTTGTGAAGAAACAGAATCAGATCTGGACGGCAGTGACGCCGCAAATGCATAAGAAGCTCAAGGAGTACGCACAGGAAAACCAGATTGCTTCTACACGGGCGAAAATGATTATGTATATTCTTTATCATTTTCACCCGGAGGAGCTTTTAGAGGATTATACTTTCCAAACAAAAACCGGGAAGATGATCAACATAAAGGTTTCGGATACTGAACTTAAGTATATTGAAAAGCTTGCCCAAAAACATAATGTAAGCATAAGCCGCCTCTTGCGGAATATGGTTTACACTTATTTTTTCACTTTGGAGAAAGAGAAAAGGAACGGCAATTTAACTAATAATGTGGAGGATATAGCCAGCCTGGAATAACGGACTAGGTTGGGTGTGTTTTTTAGGAATAAGAGTGTATAAGAGAGGGGCTGAAAAAGTGAAGTCATTATTTGAACTTTGTAAACCGAGAGAAAGTGTATTTGATGAAACTAAAAGGGATGATGTATTGGATTTAACTGATTTGGTTGAAAACCGTATAGACCCAAATAGATTTTTTGAAGAAAGCTTTGTAACCCAGGGGATGAAAGTATTATTTGAAACTGCATTCAAGCGTTTCCACAGGCAGGGAGCAACAGGAGTTATCAAACTAACCCAGTCAATGGGTGGCGGAAAAACTCACAACATGATTGCTTTAGGTCTTCTTGCAAAGTATCCAGAGTTTAGAGAAAAAGTAGTGGGAGACAGGTTTAAAAACAGCCATTTAGGGAAAATCAAAGTAGTGGCTTTTACAGGCAGAGAGAGCGATGCACCTTACGGAATATGGGGTGCTATTGCAGAGCAGCTTGGAAAGAAAGAAGTATTCAAAGATTACTATACACCTTTACAGGCTCCAGGGCAAACAGCCTGGATAAACCTTTTAAAAGGAGAACCCTTATTAATTCTATTGGATGAGCTCCCACCCTATTTGGAAAATGCCAAATCAAAAATGATTGGTGATTCAAATCTGGCTACTGTTACAACTACAGCACTGGCAAACCTTTTTAACGCATTGGGTAAGGAAGAGCTTTCCAATGTATGTCTTGTTATTTCCGACTTAAGGGCTACATATGAAAGCGGAAGTGAACTGCTGCAATCTTCATTCAAGGAATTGGAAAATGAGGTAAATCGTTCTGCCCTTAATATTGAGCCAGTAAACAGTACTTCTGATGAGGTATATCACATATTAAGAAAAAGGCTTTTTAAAGAACTGCCTTCTGAAGATGAAATAAATGAAATTGCCAATGCATATAAACAGGCTGTTTTGGAAGCAAAACAGATGGGTTATACCAATGTATCACCAGAACAGATTTTTGTAGGTATAAAAGATTCATACCCTTTTCACCCATCTATGAAGGACCTGTATGCAAGGTTTAAAGAAAATCAGAACTTCCAGCAGACAAGAGGCCTTATTCGCCTTATGAGGCTTATTGTCTCCCAGTTATACAGGGGAGATAATCCGAAAGCAAAAGAAAAATACCTGATAAATGTATATGACTTTGATTTGAACGAGCCTGAAATGCTTACAACAATTACCCAGATTAAACCTTCCCTTACCAATGCAATAGCCCATGATATTGCAGCAAACGGCAAGGCGATAGCTGAAGTTATAGATGCAAGCATGAACGAAACCTGCATGCAGGAATTAGCAAAACTTATTCTTGTTGCGTCTCTTGCCGACATTCCCAATGCGCTTTTGGGGCTTTCCTTGCAGGAAACGATAGGGTATTTATGTGAGCCCAAGAAGGACATTACACGGGTTAAGAGGGCATTGGATGAATTTGTAATGCGGGCATGGTATCTTTATACCGACAGAGATGGCAGGTTGTTTTTCAAAAACACAAAGAATTTGATTGCAGAACTGAATTCACTGGTAGATTCCTATGATAACGAAAGTGCAAAAAAGGAATTGAGGTCTTTTCTTGAAGAAAAGTTTAAGCCGTCAGTAAATGACTGCTATCAAAAAGTACAAGTATTTCCAGCTATTGATGAAATTGACCTTACGGATGATAAAGTACTTTTAGTACTTTTTGAGCCATATACAGGTGCAAGTAAATTCCCTGGACTTCATCCAGATTTAGCTGAATTTTATAATGATACAAGATATAAAAATAGAGTAATGTTTTTATCGGGTCAAAGAGGTACTATGGATAAACTGATTCGTGCTGCAAAGGAACATAAGGCAATCAATATTATAATAGGGAGAATGGAGGAGGAAAAAGTACCAGCTAACAATCCACAGTATCAAAAGGCTATTGAGAAACTGGATAAAATCAAGTTAGAGCTTCTATCTGCTGCCAGAGAGACCTTTGTAAGCCTTTATTATCCATCTAAAAATGGCTTAATGAAAGCTGACTTTTTAATGGAATTTACTAAAAATGACTACAATGGGGAGAAGCAGATAAGAGATCTCCTTATGAAGAGACAAAAATTCACAGAAAATATTACCGATGAGACCTTTAGAAAGAAATGTGAAGATCGTCTATTTACCCAAAAAGAAATGCGCTGGACAGATATAAAGGATAGAGCAGCTACTAATCCATTGTGGCAGTGGCATAAGCCCGATGCGTTAGATTATTTAAAGGATGATATGCTTAAAAAAGGTATTTGGAGGGAGAATGGAGGATATATTGAGAAACCACCATTCCCGAAAGAAAAAACGGAAGTAATGGTTCGAGAACTTCGCAGAGATTCAGACACAGGAGAAGTTACCCTAAAGCTTATTCCTAAATATGGTGACAAGGTTTATTACGAAGTAGGAGGAGTAGCTACCGAAGCTTCCAGTCTAGTGGAAAACTTGAACGAATTTAAAACCAAGGAGCTTAAGCTATCTTTTCTTTGCGTAGACAGCACTGGAGAACACGAAACGGGTGAGCCAGTTGAATGGAATAACAAAATTACTCTGAAATACAGAGTATATGATAAGGGAGATGAAAAAGTAGTAGAGCTTATGTCAGCACCTCAAGTACCTATTAAATATACTACTGATGGTTCCAATCCCAGGGAAAATGGAGGCATTTATGATGATGAAGTGGTGCTGCCTAAAAATACAACCTATGTATTAGCAGTAGCAGAAGCAGAAGGTGTTTCTTCTGAACCTATATCTATAAAGATTGATTGGGAAAGTAAAACATCCTTTGAAGTAGACAAGCAAAAACCCCTAAAACTTTACAAGAGATATAAGACTAACGATACAGCAGAGACTTATAAAGAGCTTGGCTTGTTAAAAAAACATAATGCACAGCTTATGGATGTAATCGTAACTTTATTTAAAACTGATGAAAATAATAATGATAAAGGATGGATAGAACTCACTATGGATTCATCTACAATAGTAAATATAGAAAATCTGGAAAACAGTATAGACAATGTAAGAAGCAATTTTATGTCAGATGGAAGGGTAAATATAAGCCTCGAATACAACATAACCAAATTTGAAACAGGACAAAATTTTCTCGATTGGATGACAGAAAAGAAAAAAGAATTGAAGGACTTTAAGGAACAGGAGATTATTCAATAATGGCAGACAAGAAAAACTACTATGGATTTGGATTTAATCCCTCGGAATCCCAACATCACTTTTTAGTTGTTATACCAAGAGGTCAAAAAGGTGATGTGATAATCTATGAAAGATTTCAGTGGCAAGAGGGAGAAGAAAATCAAACCATTGATTTAAGAAATGATAGACCAAAAGTACAATTATCTAAATATAAATGGAAGCAGATTGAAGATACCCTTCGGGTTGAATTCAATGAAAGATTAAAAAAGGACAATATTCTTGTGGGCAGGTGGCGTATCGGACAGGTTCCTGTACAAAGGCTTTTTGGCAAAGAAATGGTTTTATTGGCCTGGGCAATAGAAGATTGCGATCCTTCTGTAATACCAACTGCTATTAAAAACTGGAAAGGATTAAGTCCAGAAGAACGATGGTGGCTCTTTACCATGACCAATGCAGCTACAGGACATATTAGCGACAAAAGGGGATGGCGAAAAGCCATACGATACGCTTTAACCGAAAATCCCGTAGAAGAAGCTAACAGACAGCTGAACCTGTTTGATTTAAGTATAAATAGAGAAATAGATAAATAAAAGAGGAAGTGATAATTTGTTAGATTATGAAAAATCATTTATAGAGGTACAATTTCCAGTATCCAAGGTATCAAAAGAAAGTTATAAAGAAAGAAAGGCAAATTTAGGTCAAACTTTAACAGGGTTAGGGAAGTGGTGGGGCAGAAAGCCCCTTATTCTTGTTCGGACTGCACTTTTAGGACTTCTAATGCCTGTAAGTGATGACCCAGTAAAAGATAGGGAAATATTTTTAAAGATTCTCTCTATGGATGAAGAAGGATTATGGGAACGAAAGAATAAGTCCATACCCATAAAAGAGGTTTATGAGAATTTAACACCCAGTGAAAGAAAAAGATACTTTGAGGAAAAGGATAGTGGGAAAATTGGATATAAAAAGGGAATAACAAGGGGAGAAAAAGAGAATGTTCAAAAGTTAGTTTTTAATCGTTTTTCATATGACCAAAAGCTTAAATACTGTATGCGGCCAGAAGAGTTAGAAAATATATCTAAAAAACAATGGAATGAAATTAATAACTATTTAGGAACAAAGGCAACAAATCTTCAAGAACTAGTTCGAGAGTTAGGGAAAAAGAAGTTTGGGAAAACACCTGTTGTAGGCGACTGCTTTGCAGGGGGAGGAAGCATCCCTTTTGAAGCTGCACGGATGGGATGTGATGTCTATGCTTCGGATTTAAATCCTATAGCCATGCTCCTCACATGGGCAGCTCTTAATATTAATGGGGCAAGTGATGAAGAAATAGAGAAATTAAGAGAATTTCAAGAAAAAATATTTAATTTGGCCGATAAGCAAATTACAGAGTGGGGTATTGAACATAATGAACAGGGGCATAGGGCTAACTCTTATCTATATTGTAATGAAACTATCTGCCCTGAATGTGGTTATAAAGTGCCTTTAGCACCTTCATGGATAATTGGGAAGGGTACGAAAACAGTTGCTATACTTAAAGAAAACGATAATAAGGGTTTCGATATAGAGATTATTTCTGATGCATCCAAAGAAGAAATCAAACTGGCAGAGAGCCTTTCAACGATACAAGGAAGTGAATTAGTTTGTCCTCACTGTCATATGACTACACCAATCATTACCCTACGAAAGGATAGAAAGAGGGAAGACGGAGGGGTAGAATACGGACTGCGTAAGTGGGGTGCTAAAGAATTTGTTCCAGCTCCTGATGATGTATTTCAAGAAAGATTATATTGTATTAGATATGAAAAAGAGTATTTTGATGAAAAGGGAAATTTAAGAATAGAAAGATATTATCAAGCTCCAACTGAAGAAGACTTACAAAGAGAAGAAAAAGTAATAAAACTTTTAAGAGAAAGATTTGATACATGGCAAGAAAAAGGATTTATACCAAGTAGTAGGATAGAGGAAGGATATAATACTAGTCAAATCATTAGAGAAAGAGGTTGGACTTATTGGCATCAGTTATTTAATCCGAGGCAACTGCTAACACATGGTCTGTTAATGGAGCTAATTGATCAGCATGCAGAAACAAAGGAAGAAAAAGTGATTGGCTTATTGGGAGTTAATAAGTGCTGTGATTGGAATTCTAAATTGTGTATTTGGAATACAGGTGTTGGGACTGAAAAATCCCAAAATACATTTTCTAATCAAGCTTTAAATACTCTTTTTAATTATGGCTGTAGAGGTTTTAGGCATCTTGATAATAATTGGTTTTTTAATATAAATAATTATGATATAAATTCTAAATTATATATTAAAGTTAATGATGCGAGACAAGTAAAAAATATGTCGAATATTTGGATGACTGACCCCCCTTATGCTGATGCAGTAAATTATCATGAGTTAAGCGAATTTTTTCTAGCATGGGATAAAAAGTTGTTATTAGATATTTTTCCAGATTGGTATGCTGATAGCAAAAGAGCACTTGCTGTTAAAGGAACTGGAGAAAGTTTTAATCAGAGCATGATTGAAATATATAAAAATCTAGCAGATCATATGCCTGATAACGGTATGCAAATTGTTATGTTTACTCATCAAGATGTCAGCGTATGGGCTGATTTAACTATGATTTTATGGTCAGCTGGTCTTCGTGTTACTGCAGCTTGGAATATAGCCACAGAAACAGAATCTGGTGGACTTAAAGATGGAAACTATGTAAAGGGAACAGTGCTTTTAGTGCTTCGTAAGCAAGATTCTGAGGATACTGCCTATTTAGACGAGCTTTATCCCGAGGTAGAAGAAGAGGTTAAAAGGCAAATAGATAGCATGAGGGAACTTGATGATAAGGAAGATCCCAACTTTACCGATGCAGACTATCTACTGGCTGCTTATGCAGCTTCTCTAAAGGTACTTACATCATATAAGCAGATTGAAGATATTAATATACAATATGAACTTTCTAAAGAAAGAAAACCAGGAGAAGAATCACCTATAGAAAGGATTATCAATGAAGCTAAAAAAATAGCTTATGATTACCTCATTCCATCAGGCTTTGATTCTTATATCTGGAAGTTGCTTACTCCCGAGGAGCGATTTTATATAAAAGGATTGGATTTTGAAAAAGAAAGGGTATACCAAATTGGAGCTTACCAGGAGCTGGCACGGGGATTTGGTGTGAATGAATATAAAGCTCTATTAGCTAGTACCAAGGCAAATCAAGCCAGGTTAAAAACAGCTATAGAATGGACCATGAAAGGAATGAGTGAAAAGGGTAATTTTGGTTCATCACTACTTCGTAATGTATTAGCTGCTCTTTATCAAGCAATTAAAGGGGAAGATACAAGCAAAGGTAGAAACTGGTTAAAAAATGAGGTACCAAACTATTGGAACAAGAGAAGTACCATCATAGAGCTTTTAGATTTTATTATTTCCTTGGGTCATCATGAGCATATGGGTCATTGGGAGCAGGAAGTATACTATGCAAAGATGCTTCGGGAAGTGGTGAAAAATGATGGTATTTAAGCAGGGAGGATACGATGATTTATCGTTATTCATCGAGAAAAAAGAGATTAGATGAATCTTTTTTAAATGAAAAATTAAAAGGTGCAAGAGCCTATGATAGGATAGCGGGATATTTTAGCTCTTCTATATTGGAGATTGCGGGGGAAGCAATTGAAAAAATGGAAGGCAATATTCGGGTTGTCTGCAATTCCGATCTTGAAATAGAGGATGTCAAAACAGCCAGTGCTGCTATGAATGCCATGCGAAGAGAATGGTGCAGTGTAAAACCAGAAGAGCTTTATCAAAATGCACCCGATAGATTAAAGAAACTATATGACTTAATCAAAAGTGGAAAGCTTATAGTTAAAGTTATTCCTAATAAAGTTTTTGGTCTTATACATGGTAAAGCAGGAGTGATTACTTTAAAAGATGGTAGTAAAACATCTTTTATTGGCAGTGTCAATGAAACTTTCTCGGCTTGGAGATTAAACTATGAAATTCTTTGGGAAGACGATTCTAAAGAAGCTATTGAGTGGGTTCAGGAGGAATTTGACTACTTTTGGAACAGCCCTTATGCTGTTCCTCTTTCTGACTTTGTAGTGGAAGACATAAAGAGGATTTCAGAGAGAAAGGTTATCTATTCCGTAGAGGAGTGGAAGGAAGAAGAAAATCCAGGGGCTACAGTGATTGAATCTCCTGTGTATCGCCAGGAATATGGGCTTTGGGAGCATCAAAAATTTTTTGTCAATCTAGCCTTTCAAGACCATAAGAAGCCTTACGGGGCAAGGTATGTATTGGCTGACATGGTAGGTTTAGGTAAGACTATTCAATTGGCACTTTCAGCAGAACTTATGGCACTATATGGAGATAAACCAGTTTTAATTATCGCACCCAAGACCTTACTTTGGCAGTGGCAAGATGAAATGAATAATTTACTGGATATGCCCTCGGCAGTATGGAACGGAAAAGAGTGGGTAGATGAAAATGGAATTAGATATCCCAGTAGTGGGGATACAGCTATCAAAAAATGTCCAAGAAGGGTAGGTATAGTTTCCCAAGGGCTTATTACTGCCAATTCGGATAGTATACAGCATTTACTGAATATGGAGTATGAATGTGTTATTGTAGATGAAGCCCACAGGGCCAGAAGAAAAAACCTTGGCCCAGATAAAGAAGATGAGAAACCAGTGCCTAATAATCTTATGAAATTTCTTTTAGAAATATCTAGAAGAACCAAGAGTATGCTCCTTGCCACAGCAACTCCTGTACAGCTTTATCCTATAGAGGCATGGGATTTATTATACATACTGGCCCAAGGCAGTGATGAAGTGTTGGGAAGCAATTTAAGTATGTGGAGAAAAAAACCAGGTAAAGCTATTGACTATATCATGGAAAGGGATAGATTAGATCGTTTTGATCCAGAAGTAATAGATTGGATTAGAAATCCCTTTCCTCCAGCCCATGAAAATCCATTGACTTTTGGTCAGATAAGAAAGAGATTGAATATGAAAGATGAAGATTTTATCATTAGGCCAGAGCAGATAGATGCCATAAAGAATACACCAGTGGGCAGAAGAATAGGCAGAATCATAGACGACAACTTTATGACAGAGCATAATCCGTTTATTAGGCATATTGTGAGAAGAACAAGGGACTTTCTTGAAAATACTATAAACGAAGAAACAGGAGAACCTTATCTAAAAAAAATTGAAGTAAAGTTAATGGGGGAAGATGATGAAGAAGCTATTGTCCTTCCACCGTATTTGAGAGATGCCTATCAATATGCAGAGCAGTTTTGTGAGCTGCTTCAAAAAAGGGTAAAAGGTGGAGGTTTCCTAAAAACACTCCTTCTAAAACGAGTAGGTAGTACGATGATAGCAGGAAGGAATACAGCAGAGAAAATGCTTAACAACTGGGGAGGCATAGGTGATGATGAAGACTTTGAAGAAGAGGACATTTCCGAAGAATTATTAAATAAAAGTGGAATAAAGGATATTACTGAAGAAGAAAAGGAATGCCTTATAAAGTTTATTCAAACCCTTGATGCCAATAAAGAAAAGGACCCCAAATATCAACTCCTTTTTAAATTACTCATAGAAGATAATTGGATAGATCGTGGATGTATTATATTTTCCCAATATTATGATTCGGCTTTTTGGGTAGCAGAGAACTTATCCAAGGATCTAAAAACAGAGAAAATAGGCATTTATGCTGGAGGAGATAAATCGGGATTATTGATTAATGGCATCTATGAAAGAAAGTCCAAGGAAGAAATTAAGCAGATGGTTAAAAGAAGGGAACTTAAAATTCTAGTAGGAACAGATGCTGCCAGTGAAGGACTTAATCTTCAAACATTGGGAACCTTAATTAATTTGGACTTACCCTGGAATCCTACTCGCCTTGAGCAGAGAAAGGGAAGAATTCAGAGAATAGGGCAGGTTTATGATGAAGTATATATTTATAACATGAGGTATAAAGATTCTGTTGAGGATAGAGTACATTCCATACTTTCGGAAAGATTTGAAAATATCCATGATTTATTTGGTCAAATCCCCGATGTACTAGAAGATGTATGGGTAGATGTGGCTTTAAGTCAAGAAGAAGAAGCCCGAAAGAAAATTGATGAAGTACCTAAACAACATCCTTTTGAACTTCGCTATCATGTTCATGTGGGAAAAGTAGATTGGGAAAGCTGTACAAAGGTTTTGGATGGAAGAGAGAAGAGAAAATACTTAATGAATGGGTGGAAGTAAATAATGAAGAGTGAGTTTAATATCAGTAAATTACAATTTGGAATTAATTTAAGGGAGGAGTAATATGGGAGATAAAATTATAAAGTTTCAAATTCTTGCTGATAGTGATGGATATGTTACATTTCAATGTCCATATTGCAGTAATACTTTTAAACTTCGTGTAGATGAATGTCAAGAAGATGAAGTTATAGAATTTTTCTGTCCATATTGTGGACTAGCAGATGAACCAAGTAGTTTTTTAAACAATGAGATTATTCAGCTTGCCATGGATAAAGCAGAAAATTATTTTATTGATATACTTAATGGATTTTCAAAGAATTTAGATAGGTCATTTAGAGGAAATAAAATGATAAAAGTAAAGACTAATAAAATTCCTAAAAAGGGTGAAAAGGAAGTATTTGAAGTAGACTCTGAAGAAGTAATATCGGAATTAAAGTGTTGCAGTAGACATATTAAAACTACCATTAGTGCAAAAGAGTCAGGATTGATTTGTCCATATTGTGGGGTGAGGTAATTGGAATATAGAATTAGTAAAAAAGAGCTTAAAATAATTGATAAAGACTTTAGAAGATATGCAAGCAGATTTCTAAAAACCAAATTAGGTAATGAAATAAATGATCTAAATAGATTCTTAAATTACATTGAATCTCAACCAATAATAATGGATTTTATTAATAAAAACATTACTGAAGAATTTGACATGGAACTTGTAATTAAATCAAGGCGATGGAGAGAGCTTTACGATATTCCTATAGAAAAAGATCAAGAAATCTCTTGGATATATCAGTTTCTTAAATACTGTCAAAGTAATGTTATGGATTTTCGCGATATATCTTATGGTTATGGTAGTGGAAACAAATATCAAGATCATATAGATGCTTTTTTACATGAAGTTGTTAAGCCTTTTATTGACCACATTACGGATTTTATTGGGGAAGTGATGATTGAAATGGGGTATGATGAGGATACTCCTTTTAAAATAGAGATTAGCAATAATAATGGACAAATAAATGTATCTAAAGATAATTCGACAATAAATGCTATTAATACTGTCAATATTGTGCAAAATGATATGGAAACAATTACTGATTTAGCCGATCGATTTATTGAGCTGCTAAAACAAGAAAACATAGATAAAGATGAAAAGGAAATGATTATTGATGATGTAGAGGTTATTAAAGAGCAGGTTGTGAAAGATCAACCACGAATACCAAGGCTAAAAAGAGTGCTTCAGTCGATAAAAGGTTTAGATGGAGTGTTACAAAAAGGGACAGCGATTATGTTTACTTTAAATAGTTTAATAGAACAGGTTGAGAAATTCATTGCTAAATTTTAGTTATGAAAGCCTTTAGGAGTACTTGTTTACATATTATGGAAAATGCGGATTAACTATGTCGAAATAAAAAATAGTTTTTCCGAAGAAATAAAGTGTTTCTGTTTTGGTAAGTGTTAAGGGTAAAAGATTAAGGAAGAAAGGGCCAATGGATAAGTGCAAAGCATTGAAAATAAAGGCTTGAACCACTTATCCCTTTTTTTCCTTGATCCTTAATCCTGCCTTTTCGGAAAATGTTTTTTACTAAAACCCTCCCATATTTGGTAATATAAGGGAGAAATATAACGGATTTTTGGAAAGACTTTATTTTCTGGTAAAAATTAGGATGCAGCATTCATGCGGGTTTGCGGGATCGGAATGGAAAGGGTTTTTTTGACATGAACACTGGAAAGATGAATTAAAGAGTTTGTAAAAATATTTTTTACAAATCGTATCTTTCTAAGCACTTTTGGTATATAATATAGTAGGAGGTGTAAAAAGTGAGTATGGAATTATTATTTGAAAATAGAAAACTAATTGGTGAAAATATATTAAACATTATTAAAGATAATGGATATACAAAGTCTTCTTTTTCAAGGCTTACTAATATTTCAAGACCTACTTTAGATAAACTAATCAAAGGGGAAGTTGATAGCCTCACCACATTTAAAACTCATGTGCAAAAAATTTTAGAAAGCCAGGATATAAATGAGGAACAACTAATAAATTACGTTCCAAAATACAAGACAAAAAAGGAACTTGTTTTTGCATTATCTGATAATGCTCCCGAGAATCATGTCCTAAACCCTAAGGCTCAAGAAATGTTTGGTATTTTAGATGATATAGTTCATATGTGTGAACTATATTATAACTAAGTAGGTGTAGATTATGTCAGAATTAATAACAGGTAAGAGCCTTGAACAGGTTATTGAAAAAAATAAACTGATTAAAGATGATATCTTAAGATTAGTAAAAGATTTTACAGTTAGATTTAATAAGTCGGGGGTAACAGGTCAGGATAAACTATCTTTTTCGGTATTAAAAGAGAATCATTTAATCCAGATTCCCATTGATGATGAATATTGGGGTGGGGCTATTGTTACCAAGGGAAATATTAAAATACCAGTTATCAATACTGCCCAGCCCCGTGTCTATCAATACTTTGTAGCATGGCATGAGATATATCATTTGTTCTATGACCTCAATTTAAGCGAGGAGACACATAATATTGCGGTTGATATGGATTTAAATGAAAGAAAGGCAGATTATTTTGCAGCAAAAATGATTTTTGGCAATGTATACGATTACTACTATTCATTAGATGACGAAGACTTTATTGACAGAGTAATAAAATGTATGGATATATATAAGGCACCATATAAAGCAGTATTGATAGAACTATTTGAAGAAGCCGTCACAAAATTTAATGATATAGATTTAAAAGAAAAAATTCTTGAGCATTTTGATAATAAGCCTGAAGATTTAGTGCAAAAATTTGTAGATTTAGAATTAGATTCAGAGTTAGTAAAGCCCTCATATATTGTAAGTTTAGGTGGATTAGAGAAAAAAGTACAAAATGTCATGAGGGAAAATCCTGATGCTCTCCACCATAAAGATAACTATAATTTCTTATTGACTCTAAAGAATAAAATTAAAAAAGGAGTGGAGGGACTTGCCAAATGAAAGGAGAAAGTGTAGAAGAATTAAAAAAATACCTTTCTATGGGCAAGTCTCTTAAAGTTTGTATATTAGACAATAACTCTATTGAATTTTTAACTTGGGTGCGTAAGAGCGTTAGCCCTGAAAAGATATTTAATCAATATGATATTATTCTTATTCCCCAATGGGTATGGACCGAAGTTTGTGATAGTGATAATAGAAAAAGTTACATAAACGATTTAAAAGAATATTCAAGGAAGGTTCAGATTGTAGATGAAGTTGATTACTTAACATTGGTGGATTATAAAGAAGCAGAATTATATTATTTGCTCCTATATTGCTGCTACAGTGTAAGCAGGCTTGTTAGTTTTATCAAGAAAAACATTTTAAAAAATAGACCCATAGAGGACCTAGATTCCTATGAGGAATGGCTTAGCATATTTTATGAACAGGGATTGGATAAAAGGAGACTTTCAAACGACAGAATTCAAAGGAAGAATGCAGGAGAGATATCTATTGCCGTTTTAAGTTATATCCTTTCCTATTACTATAATGAGAATATTGGTACTATAACTATTTTTAGCAGTGATAGAGATACATATGAATTTGTTTCTAAGGCCAAAGAAATGCTTTATAAAGATGAAAGGTTTAAAAATAGAAGCAACACTTCCATAACATTTAAATCAAATGACTTCCTAATTTATGACTGGACAAGACTTAAATATATAGATGAACATAATGTTGATACTTTTGTTGACAGTTATCGGCAAACGAGAAGAATAAAATTTACGAGAAAAAAACAGGATAATTCAATTGAAGAGCAAGATAAAGTGATAGATAATATAGCCTTTTTAGAAATGTTAAATGACAGCACAATACATTTAATCTTCTAAATATATTGGACTAAATTTTATGTCACTATGTAAAAAGGTTTTAGTAGATAATTCCGACCTACTAAAACCTTTTTCTCATAGCTCAGAACCAATATTATAGCCCAAATGAGCATTTACAACATTTCCCCTTTTGTATTTAATGAGGGTTTGCGGATCAAAATCCTTTTCTTTTTTTAAAAATTTTTCATTCCGTATGGGTATCCAATGGTTGTAACCAATCCGAAGGAACAATTGCCCCTCAATCCCATTTTCACTGTAGACATACCCTATTCTGCACTTCCTACGCCTGATTTCACCTACGGTGTGGCTAACCCCCATACAAAAAGATATTTAAATAAATAAAAAAGAGGCTTGCAGTGGGTGTAATAGCCCCAAAGGGGCTAACAGACAGGTGTGGCGGAGGTCCAATTGTACAATTATGTCCATAACTTTTAATGATAAAATATGCTATATTACAATAGAAAGAGTATTTTTATGGAAGGTGTCAAAAAGCTCAACCTGTTCCTTAATAATTAATAAATGATAAATTGATGAAATAGAGGCAGTAAATAATTGACCGATATTAATTATAAGACTGGGGGATGTTTTGTGAAAAAATTCGTTTTGTTGTTTATTTTTATTTTTTGTATGGTAAATATTTTGATGCCGGTTAAAGGATATGCAGAAGTAAATAATTTGGTAGTTTTACAAATTAATAATCCTAAAGTGATAAAAGATGGAACTATTAGTGACATTGAAACGGATAATAGCGATATAAAGCCAAAGATAATACAGGGCAGGACTTTTGTTCCTCTGCGCACAATATCAGAGGCATTAGGTTATGATGTGAAATGGGACGAAGAAAATCAAACCATATTTGTAGGGAAAAACTTAAAGGACAAAACTATAGAGGACATTATACTACAGTTAGGTAGTATATATAAAGATTATATTAAACCATCTATACATACCGGCAAAAAGACAAGCAAGGCTATAAATACCAGCAAAAAGATGAGTAAGGCACAAATTTTGGATTTGCTTAAAAAATACAGTCCGGACGGATATTTTATATTAAATAGCAGTTTAAGCAGAAACAAAGATTTTATGAGATGGTTTAAATCGGAAAATAGCTTGGAAGATATAGGGACAGCCGTACATGAAGAGTGTCATGGGTATACTCATTCATATTCATACAAAAATGGTTACGATGGAAATAGATACAGCCTGTTTTATTTAGGTGATGGACAAACGATAACAGTAAGGCATACAAAAGTTTTTAAGTCTGAAGAAATTGCCGCAACAATACCTGAAAATTTAAGGACGTTCAGGTATTGTTATATTGGAAATGCTCCGGATAATTTAAATTCAAATGCTGATGGAGTTTATGGGTTGTTAAACGAATTTACTGCATATTATTATGGGGTTAAAGCGGATTATGAGTTATATGACTATTATATGACCCTTAAACAAACACCAGAGACTTGGCTTAATTATATTGGGAATATTGAAGGACAGTACATTTCATATGCTGAATTTAAATTTTATATATTAAAATATTTAATATATGCTAAAGAAAAACATCCGGATATTTATGATGAAATAATAAAGAATAAGGAATTCAAAATAGCATTTAATACAATAGATCAAAAGTTTTATAATTTAATAAATAATTATTTTAATAAGAAAAAGGAACTTTTTAAATATTTACGGAAGATGGGA
>JASKKH010000069.1 GCA_030154265.1 Clostridia bacterium | reverse complement strand
CAAATCACTCCTGTATATGTTTTCTTCACAATTACATTTTACAGTTTGATTTGTATGCTGGGAAGAGGTTTTGTGCCTCTTCCTTTTATTTTTGCCAATAAAAATTATACTCTAAGTATACCTTTTTATACCCATGGGGTGAAATTTCGTTATTTTTTTGTCAATCAGCCTCTAACACGCTTTCTTTCGCTGGATTTTGGGGTAAAGACTTTTTTCTATCTCTCAAAACTCAGTGCTGCTAATTATTTTCATCATCGCAATTTGCTTGTTTAAGTCCAAAATGTCTTGACATAGGACAGTATAATACTACTTCTTTATATTATATTCATTCTTACCACCAACCTCCGTACTGTTCCGGTGATTCCCCTTTTATCTCAATTATTACCGGCTTCATCGGCAAGGGTATACTTTTTTCGATTTTAATCAGTTCAATTTCAAATTCCCACATATCACCGAAATCGAAAAGGTAATAAAACTTTTGGCCTTTATATAGTCCCATATCTTCGATGGTCGTTTCCTCGGCTGTCTTTTCACCATGTTCAGCATCAGAGCAGTAAATTGGCTTCCCGGTACGACGGGTACCACCGACGTAGAATGCATACAGGTGATCGTTGTCAAAATCAAAAGCTTCCTGAATTGCTAGGTGCAAATCATGAAGCGAATGTCGGTGCGAAGTGTTTATTTTTCTCCAGCATCTTTTTGAAAGACTGACTTTGAATGTATAAACTCCGCTTCTGTCAAATTTATTTTCTGCGGCAACGGTTCTCGTCACAGTACCTTCCGGGAATATTTCTTTAAAAACATCAAATGGCTTTTCAATACTCACGGGGTTCAGCTTTCCTTTAATTCCCGGAAGCAGGTACTTTAAGTCTTTACAATTCCATAGCAGAAGCGCTTTATTAACCAGAAACCTACTGATTCGTATTCCGAATTCGTTTGGTATGAACGCTTTTACAGAGTCCTCATATTTTCCTTTTGCTCCAGGGATTTCTTCAATTTCACCTAAACCAAAAAACCTGATGTGATGAAAAAAGGCTGCCCCTTCAGAATACAATCTGCCCGATTGGTCATATTCATTTTTGATAATTCTTTGACCCTTTTCTGCATCGGCTAAAGAAGCTAGAAGATTGTAAAAGGAAGATAGGATTATCCATCTGTTGTATTTCTCCTCAAAATCATATTTTGTCCAATATGTTTGTAAAAGATACACATATTTCTCATGCTGATTTAAAGTCTTAAAGCTTTCCATAACCTCAGTCTCCAGCAAAGCCGGTTTTCCTTCTTCATTATTAGCTCTAACATAAAGCCTGCCTGACAAAGATAGTGAAAATATAAGGTCTATTACCGGATATTGATGCTGATTATAGTTAGGGCCACTGACATCTTTTTTGTAATAGAGCATCTGGTTCAGTTTGTATGAATCCTTTTTCCCCAACACTCCAAGCTTTGCGGACAATACTGGCTTCTCATTTTCAATAAAGCTAATGAATTTTTCAAATTCCCCTATTGTTGTTGCTATCATTTCTTCCAAAATTCTCATCCCTTTCTATATTCAGGTTCTCCCGCACTTTTAGTGAAACTCTCGGTTACCACCTTTTGCCTTGGTTTAAAAAAAACCAGCCACAATATCCTTTATAAATTTTTCGAAATCAGTTAAATTATTCTTAAGAATATTAAAAATCTCTATGTTCACAAATATCAATCATACATTCAATTGAAACCTGTAGAAGGTGCTTTGCGCTTTCAATATTTCTAAAATCACTAAAAAATTCGTCCTCTGTTTTTTTGGATAATATTTTTAATTTGGAAATATTATTTTCAATAATAACTATCTTTTGATTGATTCTCTGCTTATCTATCATTGACAATAGTCCTCCTTTAGTCCTTTTTCTAAATCAGCATTAAATACTCTATATCTGTACTCTCTATCATGGTATAATTTTAATAATTTCTCAATATAGCAATCTGTTACTTCTCTATTTCTTTCAAAAATGAGCTTACCATTAGATACAAGGTTGAATTGGAGTCTTATTGGAGCATTGTAAAGGTTAATTAAATCAACGTTTTCAAAGTGTAACTCTTCTGATAAATTTGCTTGAATTTCCATCTCTTCCAGCAAAGACAAAGGTTTAGAAGGCACTATTGCAAAATCAATATCACTTCGTTCAGTTGCAGTACCATTAGCATATGACCCGCAAAGATATGCAGTATTAACTTTGGAATTGTTTTTAAATACAGTTATTGCTTTTTCAATACATATCGCCTTCATGCCTTATCACTCTCCAAACCACATTATATCATTGCACAACAAAGCAGTTCAATAGTGTTTTTCCATATGTTAGTGTTCTCCTCTCGTCCGCAGGAACATACCCACATCCTACCAAGTACCGACCAACCCTCGCAACAAGAATCTTCTCTAATTGTGTTTTCTTTTAACCGAAACTACGCACTCCACATGCCTTGAGGATACAAAAAAGATGCCGCTTGAAGCTGATAAGGCCTTGGTGGAAGGGTATTCTTCTGACAAAATTGTATTTATTGAGGCATTTTTAATAAAATCTTTAATCCATGTATTCCTTCAATGCTCCACGAAAGGCTGAGTGCCGTGAGTATCTTTCTAAATACCTGTCTATAACAATCCTTTTTGCCATTTTCATGCCTAGCGACTCTTGCACTTCCCCCAACGCAGCTGCAAGTAAAGCAACATCATGATATTTACTTCTGTATTTTCCACCTACAATTCCATCTATTCTTTTATCAATTACTGATTCCAGCCACTTGACGTGTGACTTCATATCATCCGCAGTAATTGCATAATTTACTTTCCATAAACAAAAGATCTTCCAAAATATTTCTTCACCTTTTTGCACGCTCACTTCAGTTTCAAATACAGAATTTTCTTTCATGAACACAAGGTTTTTGCTCTCATTAAACCCCAGCCTGTTTGAAAGCCGAGCTGCTATCTTTTTACCGGCTTTTCTCAGATTATTATCCGCATACAGATACAGTAGCATCAAGTCTATCCCATTGCTAATAAAATGGCCGCTCCACCCCGACGGACTTTTCTGTTCCATACACCAATTTCGGACTTTATCAAAATTTCCTGAGAAAAAGCATAGATATTTATATTCTAATTCGGTAATGTTATTTTTACCTGTTTCAGATATGTAATGATTATTATGGCAATCAGATATATGCAATTTTTCTATTCTTTTTTTTGCTAAATCCTTATATTCCCTTATTACTGCTTCATCTACAAAAAGTCTTAAATAATTTGGTATCGTTGAATTCGAGTAAAATGCTTCATACCAACATTTTCTCATGAATTCACTATCATTAACGCAATGTGACGCCTGAGCAGTCTTCAAGGCAATTTCACCGCGTATTTTCAAATCACTTTCTACTCTATCAAGTGCCTCTTTTCCAATCTCTTTCATTCTCTCATAATCATGAGTTTTTTCATGTTCCGATAAGGCAGCCAAGTAAACGGATGGATGCTCTTTATAGCATTTTCTCGCCATTTCCAGCAAGCCCTCCGTTCCTTTATAATACAATAAGCCTTCCTTTAATAAACGTGCCGAAACCTCACCGCTCTGTTGCACAAGAAAATCAATCCACCATTGCAAAAACTCATCAGTATCGCTTAACTCTTCTCTACCTATCGAGAAAATGTCTTCAATATGAATCTCTTTAAAATAAGGATATGTGAAATATGAATACAAAACACTTGCACGTTGAGCAGCCGTCTGTAATTGATAATTTGAATACAGTACGTCTAGTGCAAGTACCTTTAAGTTAACTCCAACCAATTTTTCATCGACCATTTCTTCAAGGCTTAACTCAAAAGAATCTCCACCATATTCATCTTCAACAAATATTGGGGTATCCATAACCAATTTAAAAATTGTTACTGCTTCTTCATATCTGCAATCATTCATACAGTCATGTGCAAACAAAACTGCATCCTCGATTATCCTGCCAATACCCTCATTGTCCTCATATTCCCATATCCATTCACTAGACCAATATCCATTAGAATAGTCTTCATATCCTTGGGCCGATAAATACAATTCGCCATTTTCTATTTTGGTAAAAATTCTCTTTATATCGCTTAGCTTTTCTTTTACTTTCTCATCAGATATTAATCTTTTATACTTAAACTTTTCCTTACTATCTTCTCGATCATCTTGATCACGGCAATCTTCAAGTAGCTGTACAAATAACGCTCTCTTGCTTTCAGGTGTTTTTCTTGCAATACTATGCAGACATTTTCTTAATTCCTCTATGCTCATACTGTTCAATATTTCATCTGATTTCTGAATAAATATTTTTAGATTCATTTTACCCTCTGTGTTTCTCCGCAATAAATTTATCAAACAAATCTTTTATTACCTGCTCCGCATGATTATTCCACTTATTGATTATCACTTCCGATCCAATATTTAAATACATCATCAGCTACGGTATTCATTTATTTTTTTAGTGTCTTCAGGCAAGGTATGACGCTGGTATTCCCTTGGCAACATAGTCTTCATTTTCCGCAGCACTTTTTATATTTCTTTCCGCTTCCGCACGGGCAGGGATCATTTCTTCCAACAAAGCTTTCCCGTTTGAAAGGTATATTAAACGGAATTTCATAATCATCCTCAAACTCCTCCGCATATGCATCTTCAAAGTCCTCATCAAAATCAACTCCAACCCATCCCTCCAACGAGTATACGTCTCTTTCAGAAATCAGAGAGTACGATTCGTCTTCTTTCAGTTCATCCAGAACCTCTTTGACAGGCCTATGAAGCTGACGCTCCATATAGTTCAGCCCAGCAATTATTTCCATTACTTTGCCATCTGCTACAGCCTTTCTTATGTCATCCTCGAGACCTTTAGGATGTATCAAGGAACAGGTTCGGGGGAGTGAATCCCATACTGAGCTATAGTCTACTTCGAGCTTCCCGTTGAAAAGCTCTTTAAAATAAAAAACAAGCTGCTCTCTTGAAACCACGCCATTATTCAAGAGGATCAGGAGGGAGTCAAGCGCTTGGTCCCTCACATATTCATCCAGCGAAGAATCCTCAATAATCCCTTTAATAGGCTCGATATTTCCATCACATACTGAAGCAAGTATTCTCCCGAAATCTTCGGTAATTGTATCCCCCAGCAAGTCGTGCACCTGTTCATCCGGCAGGGATGCAATTCTTATAATATAGTCAAATGCTCTTGTTTCACGAAAATAAGCAAGCATGTATATGGCTGGAAAATGGATAAGGTATTTCCCATCTTTAGACAATCTTTCGACATCGCTCAAAGTATATTCCAGGATTTCAAGCAGCTCCGGTATAGCTTCCTCCCTATTTCCCATAGCATACTTTACAGCCTCGGACGGATAATGGTCTCCAAACCGCTCAAATCCTTTGAAAATTTTCAAATTCATCATGACTACTCCATTTCTCTACCTTAATTCTACATAGTAAATTCTCTTAGTGATAATTATACTTTATTGTTGTTTATAAAAGCAAAATTGTCAATACTCAGTTTTTCTATTCAGACTCTTTTTAACGAATATCTTTTTTATACACTCAAGGGTTACATGAAATCAGAATTTTAATAAAGCACCATAAAGCCTCTATTTATCAATATTTCACCTTCTCAACCCTCGCGACACATTCTATATG
>JASKKH010000008.1 GCA_030154265.1 Clostridia bacterium | reverse complement strand
ATAAAAGAATGCCAGGAAACAGGTAATGTAGCCTTAGTAGCTCGTAGGCATGAAATATCACCTAATACTATACATACCTGGCTAAATAAACTTCGCAAAACGGGTACAGTGAAATCTCTACCCACAGCAAAAGATAACCGTTATAAAACATGGAAAAGCAATTACAAAAAGTAAGTACCGAAACTGACCGGTTAAAACGGTTACTTGCTGAAAAAGAGCTGGAACTAGCTATTTTAAAAGAAGTGAATGACTGTAAAAACCCTCAGTAGCCGACAGAGCGGTTATAGCAGAAAGGTGGATACAAAAAGGATTTAAAAAAGTATAGTTTTAAACTTTGTCGGACTGGCTGTTTCCACCTATTACTATAGCATTAATAAAGAAAATAACGGCTCAGAGCAATAACTACGAATAAAATGGCCGGGACGTAAAATAATCGGTTATTCCATAAACCGAACAGGCCAAAAGATACCGGATGACCAGATAAAAGATAAATTAAACACCAAATATGAATGCTTATATAGACTTATATAGAATCATTACATGTTATTTTAGAAGATGAATGTTACAGACGTAATGAATTTTCCGGTTTTACAGACGTTTACAGAGTTGTTAGTTGTTATATGAAATATTACAACACCCGACGCCGGCATAGCGGTATAAACTATTTAGCACCTGAGCAATTTTATATTAATTTTATGAGTAACCGTATTTCCGGCAGACAATTGATTGTATAGGCAAGTCTTAAAAAGTTAGTGTTCTTTTGTAGTTTTAAGTTTTAAGTGGATATTTTCCTATTTTAAGGGGTCAGGCCGGCTCTAACCGGTGTAATTTTTTAGTATATTATGAGCTTTAGTTACTGCTTCTTTATCGCCGTCAGCACCGGCATCATGTAGTTAATTGCCTCAGCTAGAAGCTTTTCATTAGATTCCATATTTTGCTCACCCGTTTCTTGAATTTTAGATGATTTTGTTCCTTAAAAAAACTTTAAGAAGATACTCATTTATTAACAATTTATTCTCCATACTTTCAATGGTTTACTGGTAAGCTTTTTAAAGCCCCGTATTTTTAAATGCCTTTTTAAATCCAGCAATTTATTATATAAACTATTATTGAATAAAGTGAAACAATAGATGCTAAGGTGAGTCATGATGCTAGAGTTAAACAAATTACTATAACAAGGTAATCTATGTTATATAAGATATTTTCAGAGCATAGGGTAATCTCAGAACGTAAATAGGATTTATTTTGGACGAAATAAGAAAAGGTATCACCCGATTTTGAGTGATACCTTTTTAACTTTTTATTTAATCTGTAACCTTATGATAGGCAAGGTAAGAATAGATTATGCTAAATAAAGTGACTGTAATAATTCCACCGAGACCCACAATAAAGTTTATTGGAGCTGGGAGGAAGGCTGAAACAATTAAACCTAAACCGCCTAATACAAAAAGGATACCACTAAAACGATGGGTGCGTCGCCAGACTTCTTCATTAGCAAGGGTCCAGGGGGTACGGATGCCAAAGAAATAATTATGTCTGGCCTGGGGTAAATAGTTGCCAATAACTATAAATAGTATTCCTACGGCTAAGGGGGTTGTTTTGCTTACAAGGTTAGCTGGTCCACCCAAGGCCACAGTAATAATTGTTCCATATAGAACTGCCATAAAGAGAACTAAGACTAAGCGTATAATTCGATATGCAGAAGAGAAGCGAGGATAGTTTTCCTTCTTGGGATCAATATATGGTGCAAATATCATACCTAAGTAAATTGCTGCTGCCATTAGGGGAAGACCAAAGGCACCCCAGAAACGGCCAGAGTAGCCATCAATTTCTCCTCGAAAGTTCCAATGACTGGGTACAAGTTCAGGTAAGTGGGGATATACTACTATTCCACCAACTAACATTGCAATTATTATTAAAATGGCTGGCCAATCCTTTACTATCATCTGAAGGCTTACCTGATATTTTTTACTCATTTTTTCTCACTCCTTTTTTACCAGGTTTCCGTTCAGTTAATGAAACTAATATTTGAAATACCCAACCTGTAATATCTTGGAAAACGGTTGTGTTTAGTGAATAGATAACATATTGACCCTTTTTTTCATCGATTACTAAATTAGCTTCTTTAAGTATCTTTAGGTGGTGAGAAATGGTTGGCCAGGACTGGGAAAAGGTTTTAGCAATTTCTCCGGCGGTCATATCTCCCTGGGCTAGACAACGAAGTATTTCCCGGCGGGTATCATCTCCCAGGGCTTTAAACAGCGTATTAAGTCCCATTTCATCACCTTCTATTATTTAGATAATTGTCTAACTACCTTAAGTATAATATCATAAGTTATATTATGTCAATGAATTTTTGTATTTAATCAAAATCTAAATAACTAATAATTTTAATTTTAGGAAAAATCCCAGGAACAATGAAGGAATTTTCTGGTGAGAAGTATAATAAGTAGTCAAAATAAATCAAGTTGTGATTAATAAAAAATGGCGCCGCCTAATAAGGCGGTGCCTAAGCCAGATTTGAATTATGTCATAGATTATAAATTTTCCTGAAAATCATACATCATTTTGGTTATAGTGGCTATATTTCTAAAGCCTTGATCCGGATCTTCGATGTCATCTGAAAGTACAGTAACAATAAATGGTCGGGAGCCAAAAACTACACCGACATCTCCCGGGCTACCCCAGACAAAACCTTCCTTATGAGCCACTGTAACACCATCGGGTATATAAAGGGGAATGCCTTCATTATAGATTCCATTTGCCATGTCATCTAATAGTCTTCTACCTTCCGGGTTATTTTTAGCAAAATCGATAGTTGCTTGTACATAAGTTGCCATATCTCTGGCAGTACTTAAATTTTTTCCTTCAGGATAGACGGTTTGACCGCCAATTTCACGCATATAATTGGCAATACTGTCCTTGCCTACAAAGCTTTTTAACATGTTGTAAGCTATATTGTCACTAACAGTAATGGCCTGGGTAGTAAGGGCTCTTAATGTAAGCTTGTCCCCTTCTTTAACGCTGAACTGAAGAATGCCGCTCCCACCTTGATAGTGAGCAGAACTGTTATAGACTAGTTTTTGTTGCCAGTCTAGTACTCCTTCAGATACCAGTTTGTTAATAAAGAGGACAGTAGGTAATTTTACTGTGCTGGCAGCTGGTAAAGGGGTATCGGCATTAATACCAAAGGATTGTCCAGAGATAATGTCTTTAAAATATACTCCGTATGTTCCTGGCTGTTCAGCTAAATAATCCTCAATTTGTTGTTTTAGTGTGTTATAATTATTAGGATTAGCTGTGTTATTATCAGGAATATATAAATTTTGACCAGGGTAAATAACATTATTATTCAAATTATTGGCATTTTGTAAAGTAGTCACGTTTGTACTAAAACGTTTGGCTATTTTCCAAAGACTATCTCCTGGTTGAACCTGATAGTTTGTTGCCCAGCTAACTACCGGAAAGGAAACTAATGAAATTACTACTAAAATCAATAATAAAAATTTAAAATTATTATCGCGAAACATTAAGGCACCTCCTGTTGTTTATGGGTCCCCCTTTTTTTGGGTTCTCATAGTATATTAAAACACAAAAGTAATAGAAAATTATTAAGAAACTATTGGTATTGGCAGTGTAATTTCTACCGTTATAGGAAGTTAACTTCCTAAGTTGTTAAATGTTTTATTATTAATAGAAAGAAAATATCAGGCATAAATAAGTTAATATGGCATAAAATGGAATAGGGAAAATAGAATTATATAAGGCTCTATATAGAAACAAAGAATTTATATAAAAAGTTAAGGAGTTACTTTAATAGTAATCATATAAGTTTTTATTAAAGATTTAGGAATATTTAAGGCTTGTTTAATAAACGTTGATTTAATAAGCTTAATTAAGTAAAAAAAAGGTTGATTTTAGAAAGTGTTGCAGGAAATAAGAAATTTGAGTAGAATGTTGTTTAAGGGTTCATTATGGTTTTATTAAGGTTTATTTAAATATGAAATTAAATCTGGATAGGAACCCTGAAAGGATAGCTTGATTGGGGTAATCTATTTTAGTGCAGGGGGTGAAGCAAAACTAGAGCTTATCGAAAAAGCAGGGGTTTGAGTTAATGTGCTGATGAGGCGTAGGGGGTTGGTGTAATACTATCACCACATTTATTGTCGGTTTGAAAAAATATACTGGCATAGGTGATATTTTGATAGTGCGTTGGTCTTTTACAAAATTATTTTAAATTTATAGTTTAAATTTATAGCCATATGTCTGGGTTCTTATTATTTGGCTTTTTAGAAAATGTAAATTACCATCCTTTTACAATTATTGACAATTTTGTGGCGATTTTAGTCAAAGGCTTTTATTTGGTAACCGACAGGGTTATGGGATGGGCAATTACCGAACACACCAACGCAAATGCGAGAAGAGACTTTGGATTGATTCTGGTTCTTTTGTAACCAGATTACTATGACCAGGAATTTTAATTAATTGTTTGGCTCTTGTCTTTTACCCCCTACAGGTTTGGCTCAGTTTTAAGCTTTAATGGGGAGTTTAGAGGTTTTCTAATATTGTAGATTTGGTGGGACTTAGTAAAAAGTTATTACAGTTCGCACTAGTCTAAAGAAAGGGAGTCGCTAGTATGGAAATTAGAAATCATGATCTTATAATACTAGGCTCCGGCCTTGCTGGTCTTCGTGCAGCTGTTGAAGCAGCTAATGTGAGTAAAGGTGAATTGGATATTGCTATTATTTCTAAAACACAGCTCACACGTCCGCACTCGGTTTGTGCCGAAGGTGGTACTGGTTGCTGCTTGCGTCCTGAAGAAGGAGACAGCTTAGAGCTTCACGCATGGGATACAGTAAAGGGAAGCGACTTTCTCGCTGACCAAGATGCTGTACAAATCTTTGTCGAGGCCATGCCTAAAGAAATATACCTCCAGGATCAAATGGGTTGTCCTTGGTCCAGAAGAGAAGACGGCCGTATTAATCAACGTCCCTTCGGTGGGCATAGTTTCCCCCGTGCTGTCTTTGCTGCAGATAAGACAGGATTTTTCGAGGTTCATGCGTTATACGACACTATGCAAAAGTATAACAATATAACCCGCTATGATGACGTTATGGCCACTTCTTTACTTGTTGAAGATAAACAGTTCCGCGGGCTTACCTGTGTAGACTTAGCTAGAGGTACATTTATAACCTTTAATGCTAAGGCTCTTATTCTTGCTACTGGTGGTGCCTGCCGGATTTATGGATTTACCACTTATTCTTATACCGTTACTGGTGACGGTATGGCTATAGCTTACCGTGCGGGTTTACCTCTTAAGGACATGGAATTCGTACAGTTCCATCCAACAGGTTTAATACCTTCAGGGGTTCTTATTACTGAAGCTGCTCGTGGTGAAGGCGGCTACCTTCGCAACAACAAAGGCGAAAGGTTTATGGACAAATATGCCCCAAAGATGAAGGAAACTGCACCCCGTGATATCGTATCTCGTTCAGAAATGCTCGAGATCGAAGCAGGTCGGGGCTTTAAAGGTCCTAATGGATTGGATTATATTCACTTAGATCTAACCCATCTAGGTGCAGAAAAGATTAATGAAAGACTACCTCTAATTAGAGAGGTATCTATTAAATTTGCTGACGTAGATCCAATTGATAAACCTATTCCTATCAGACCTGCAGCGCACTATTCTATGGGTGGTGTCCATGTTGATAATGACGGTGCTTGTCCAGATGTCCAGGGTATTTGGGCAGCAGGCGAAGTAGCTTGTGTCTCTATTCATGGTGCTAACCGTTTAGGTAGTAACTCGACTGCTGAGTGTCTTGTTTGGGGTGGTATAACCGGTAATAGAGCAGCTAAATACGCAATGAAACAGAAGAAATTACCTGAGCCCCTTTTAGAAAAAGCATATTATGAAGAACATCGTGTTATGGATGCTATCTTCAGGCGCAAGAATACTGAAAACTTCTATGAGATAAGGTCGAAGCTTCGTGAAGTTCTCGATACTCATGTTGGCGTTTTCCGTACCCAGGAAGGTTTAGAGAAAGCCTTGAGTACAATTAAAGAACTTCAAAAGAGATTTGAATACTGTGGTATTAAAGATAAGAACCGTATTTACAACACTGACCTTGTTTCATATCTCGAAATGGAAAATATGCTCCAGTTGGCCGAAGTTATGACCAAGGGAGCACTGGATAGAAAAGAATCCCGTGGTGGACATGCACGTCGAGATTACCCGAATCGCGATGACGAGAATTGGCTCAAGCATACTCTTGCTTACTATACGCCAACCGGTCCAAGGATGGAGTATAGCCCCGTTAATATAAGCATTTGGAAGCCAGTTGAAAGAAAATATTAAAGAGGTGAATCTTGTGCGTTACAACAACCGCTTAGGTGCTAAAGGTTGGGTAATTGGTGGTAACTACAGCATAGAACGTTACCTTTATATCTTGCACCGTGTAAGTGGACTTGCTTTGATATTTTACCTGATGTGTCACTTAATCCTAACATCATTTAGGATTGCCGGTGCACCTACGTGGGAAGCAGCTATGGCTTTTGTATCCGGGCCGTTCTTTAAAGTTGGCGAGTTCCTTGTCATGTGTGCAGGTGTTTATCATGCAATAAATGGTTTGAGGCTTATCATTATTGAATTAGGATATTGCATTGGTAAGCCCGAACGTCAGGAATATCCTTATACTCCTTCAATTAAGAAACAACGTCCACTTATGTATTTACTGATGCTTGTTGTTGCAGCACTTGTTGCAGTAAGTGTAGTAGACTTCTTTATTATGTAGGAGGGATAGTAGGTGCGAGAATCCCGTTTATGGTTTTTATTCGTACTTGCTGGGGCATGTATGATAGTTTTACTCGGTGCTCACTTGTTTGTAATGCACCTTGAAACTTTCATGGGATACCTTGGTATAACCATTCATGAGCCCCTAGCCTATGCTGAAGTAATGGCCAGAGCCAAGAGTGTAAGTTGGTTAGTGATATATATGGCCTTGCTAATATTAGCTCTTTACCATGGCTTATACGGTGTACGTTCAGTTCTCTTGGAAACAATTAATATGAAGCATCACAGTACAGTAACAGCAGTGATTGTGATTGTTGGATTGATTGCTGCAGTTTTTGGAAGTTATATTGTTATTCAATCCTATATGATGGGGGGACTATAAGTGGAACGTAAAACAATAGTTTTTAAAATACAGCGGTATGCCCCCAATCAAGATAAGGAACCTTACTTCAAATCATATGAAGTGCCCGTAGAACAGGGAATGACTATTCTTGAATGTCTCTGGTATATTAAAGAGAATTTAGATAGTACGATTAGCTTTAGGTCTTCATGCCGAATGGGTATTTGTGGTTCCTGTGCAATGTTTATTCAGGGCAGACCGAGATTGGCATGTGAAACCCAAACACTTGAGTTAAAGTCTTCAACCATCGAAATTAAACCTTTACCAAACTATGATATAATCAAAGACCTTGTTGTTGATCAACGTAATCTATTTAGAAACCATAAGAAAGTAAAACCTTATATCATTTCAGAGAAGGCTACTTCTAATCCAACCAAAGAATATATTCAGTCAGTAGCCCAGTTGGAGCAGTACCTCCAATTTAACTATTGCCTTAAATGTGGATGCTGTCTTGCGGCATGTCCTACTATGGCTACCGATACTAATTTCCTTGGACCTCAGGCACTTGCTCAGGCATTCCGCTATAATACTGACTCCAGGGATAGAGCTGGTAATGCACGTTTCCAAATTGTCGATACTTTTGAGGGAATATGGCGTTGTCATATGGCTGGTGCTTGCTCTGATGCATGTCCGAAGGGTGTTGACCCGGCCATGGCTATTCAGTTGCTAAAACGGCACAGCATATTTGGCAGCCGTAAAGAATATTCTGATTATGCAGGTCCACTACCGAAAAATCGTAGACCCGATATACCGGACGCTCCTGCACCAACAGTAAAAGGTGCAAGAACTAATGGTAGAGGTAACGGTAAGGGTAAAAAAGGTAGAAGATAAAAGGGGTGTACGGAATGAAAGAAATCAATGTTCAAGACATTACAAAAGTAGTTGAGGAACTTTGTATTAAGGCCTGTACTACTTTGGGTAATGACTGGTGGCAGGTTATGGATGACGCCATTTCAAAAGAAAATTCACCCTTAGCAAAGGATATCCTCAAAATGCTTGAGGAAAACGCAAAGCTTGCTGCTGACACTGGTGAAGCAATTTGCCAGGATACAGGTGTAGCTGTTGTATTCTTGGAACTTGGTCAAGATGTACGGCTTATTGGTGGTGACCTGTATGATGCTATTAATGAAGGGGTACGAAATGGTTACACCAATGGTTATTTAAGAAAATCTGTTGTTAGTGATCCACTCCTTCGTAAAAATACAGGTGACAATACCCCAGCTATAATTCATACAGAAATTGTACCTGGCGATAACCTCAAGATTATTGTTGCACCTAAAGGCACTGGTTCTGAGAACATGTCTACTCTAAAGATGTTAAAACCCGCTGATGGTAAAGAAGGTATTGTTAACTTTGTTCTGGAGTCAGTTAAAGCAGCAGGTCCCAATCCCTGTCCTCCTATAGTAGTTGGAGTAGGGATAGGCGGTAACTTAGAAAGAGCAGGTTATATTGCTAAAAAAGCCTTACTACGTCCTTTGGGCCAGAAAAATCCACTTCCTCATGTGGCTGAATTAGAAGAAGAGCTAATTGAAGCTGTAAACAATATAGGCCTCGGACCTCAAGGTCTAGGCGGACGTACTACTGCTTTAGATGTCCATGTAGAAGTTGCCCCTTGCCATATCGGGGCCCTGCCGGTAGCTGTAAACATCAATTGTCATGCATCCAGACATGCTGAAGCAGTACTTTAAAGAGGTGAGGTATCAATGATTAAACTAACTACTCCCATTAGTCCTGAAGAAGTTAAAAAGTTGAAGGTTGGCGACCAGGTTAGCATATCAGGTGTAATCTATACTGCTAGAGATGCTGCCCATAAAAGGATGGTAGAAGCTCATAGTAAAGGTGAGAAGCTGCCTGTAGATTTAAAAGGTCAAATTATTTACTATGTTGGACCCTGTCCGGCTAAACCTGGAAAGGTAGTCGGTGCTGCTGGCCCAACTACCAGTGGACGTATGGACAAATATGCTCCTACAACTTTAGACGAATTCGGATTAATTGGTATGATTGGTAAAGGGCAACGCAGCCCGGAAGTTGTTGAAGCCATTAAGAGAAATGGTGCGGTCTACTTTGTAGGCGTCGGTGGCGCAGGTGCATTACTTGCAACAAAAATTAAGAAAGTAGAATGCATGGCCTACGAAGATTTAGGCTGTGAGGCTATCTATCGTTTTGAAGTTGAAGACCTACCTGTCATTGTCGGCATTGACAGTGAAGGTAACAATGCCTATGACATTGCATTAAAAAAATAATAGTAGAAAATACCTTAACTATAGCTTATAATATAATAAGAAGATTAAATGAGCTAAGTTACACTTATATAGTGATTAACTTAAAAATTTCCTCCCACTATATAATTAGGCAACATTCTGAGATACGGGTGTTGCCTTTTTCTACCAATTAAATTTTCAAACTATTTTAAAAATAACTTAAAAGGTATCCTGAGTTAATGTGAGTGGGAATGTATTTAAGTTGTTGACAGGTTATACTCCTTTTGTTATTATGGATTCGACAAAATAATATTTGGTAATGCGGACTGTATTATTGTGGGAATATGGCTCACAAGTATCTACCGGGCAACCGTAAATTGCCCTGGCTACAGCCTGAAAGTGTACCTCAGGGTTCCGCACAGTTATGCTGTGGACAGGACCGAGTGGTACAGGCACATATTAATGTGCTACACCGGAGGGATAAAAGCCCAGGCGGGTAGGTTTCAGTGTTGTTACCTACCCACCTGGGTTATTGTTTTTTGGGTATAAATGGTACATAAATAAAGAAAGCTAAAGTAAAAAAATTTTTTTGGGGGGAGTTAAATTATGAAGCAGGTTCAAGTAGGTATTGTAATGGGAAGTGATTCTGATTTACCGATTATGGTACAAGCTGTTAATATGCTTGAAAAATTTAATGTACCATATGAAGTAAAAATCTTGTCAGCTCACCGTTCGCCGGATGCAGCCCTGGACTATGCTCGAAATGCTGTTAGCAGAGGTATTAAGGTACTCATTGCCGGTGCTGGGGGGGCAGCTCATTTAGGAGGGGTTCTGGCAGCTGTAACAACATTGCCGGTCATTGCTGTTCCCATTCAAACACCTACCCTTGGGGGGGTCGATTCACTTTACTCCATGGTTCAGATGCCGAAGGGTGTACCAGTAGCAACAGTAGCTATCAACGGTGCAGCGAATGCGGCAATTTTAGCTGCCCAAATTATTGGGACAAGTGATAAAGAACTTCAGGAAAAATTGGCTGCTTATAAAGAAGAACTAGCCAGTGGCGTAGCAGCAAAAGATGCGAAGCTCCAGGAGTTAGGTGTTGAAAGGTATTTGAGGGAGGAGAAGAAATAAATGATTGAACGTTATACCCTACCTGAAATAGGTCGTATATGGGAACAAGAACATAAGTTCCGCACCTGGTTGAACATAGAAATAGCTGCTTGTGAAGCTTGGGCCGAGTTGGGTAAAATTCCTAAAGAAGCCTTGGCTGATATAAAGGCTAAAGCAGATTTTGAGATAGATCGAATTAATGAAATTGAAGAAACCGTCCATCATGATGTCATAGCTTTCTTAACAGCAGTAGCTGAGAAAGTTGGCGATGCATCAAAATATATTCATTTAGGTATGACATCATCTGACGTACTTGACACGTCTTTAGCTGTTCAAATGCGTGATGCTACCGAGCTCATTATGGAAAAATTAAAAAAGTTACGCGAAGAATTAGTTAAAAAAGCATTGGAACACAAATACACAATAATGACCGGTCGTACTCACGGTGTTCATGCTGAACCTATTACTTTTGGGTTGAAGATGGCTCTTTGGGTTGAGGAAATGGACAGGAATATAACACGTTTGGAACAAGCTAAAGATATGATTAGTGTAGGTAAAATTTCCGGTGCCGTTGGTACTTTTGCCAATATCGACCCCCGAGTTGAAGAACACGTCTGTAAACGCTTAAGATTAAAACCAGCCAAAGTATCCACCCAAATAATCCAGCGAGATCGCCATGCTCAGTTTTTAACCACATTGGCGGTCATTGGTAGTTCCATAGAGAAAATGGCCACAGAAATAAGAAACCTTCAGCGTACCGATATTTTGGAGGTAGAAGAGCCCTTCGCAAAAGGGCAAAAAGGTTCCTCAGCAATGCCCCATAAACGGAACCCAATGATGTCCGAAAGAATGGCAGGCTTAGCCAGGGTTTTAAGGGGTAATGCCTTGGCAGCATTAGAAAATGTAGCTCTCTGGCATGAAAGAGATCTTACCCACTCTTCAGTTGAGAGGGTTATTATCCCCGATAGTACTATACTTATGTACTATATTTTGGTTAAATTTACAGATATAATTGCAGGGTTAACTGTTTATCCAGAGAATATGCTTCGTAACTTAGAAGGTACGCATGGATTAGTATTTTCACAGCGTCTGTTATTAGCACTCGTCGACAAAGGAATTTTAAGGGAAACTGCATATACCCTGGTCCAGCGAAATGCTCTTGAGTCCTGGAAAACTCACCAACCCTTTAAGGAATTAATTTTAAATGATAAGGATATTATGGAGCACTTAACTCCCGAGGAAGTAGACGAAATCTTTAATTATGATTATTACGTACGTCATGTTGATTACATTTTTAAACGTGCAGGATTAGAATAAGGGGAACAAGGAGGAGAGCCAAAATGGAATTAAAGAAAGAATTTTTGTATGAAGGTAAGGCTAAAAAGATTTATCGGACAAGTGACCCGGATCAATATCTTGTGGAATACAAAGATGATGCAACTGCTTTTGATGGACTTAAAAAAGGGACAATTTGCCGTAAGGGCGAGATTAACAACACTTTATCAGCCTTACTTTTTAAGAAATTAGCAAGTGAAGGAATTCCTACCCATTTTATTAAACAAATAAGCCCTCGCGAAATGCTGGTTAAGGCAGTAAAAATCATCCCAATTGAAGTAATAGCTCGGAACATTGTAGCTGGAAGTTTAGCGGACCGTGTAGGATTACCAGAAGGAACAAAACTTAAAAAAACTATTTTAGAGTTTTGTTATAAATCAGATGAGCTTCACGATCCCATGATTAACAGGTATCATATTGCAGCCCTTGAACTGGCTACCGAAGAACAACTTAAAAAAATAGAAGATTATGCTTGGAAAATAAATAGCATATTGACAGATTTATTTAAGCAGGTAAATATTGCGCTGGTAGACTTTAAGCTTGAGTTTGGTTTACACCATGGCGAGGTAATTTTAGCGGATGAAATTTCTCCTGATACATGTCGCTTCTGGGATATTACCAGTGGAGAGAAATTGGATAAGGACCGTTTCCGTCGTGACCTTGGCGGCGTAGAAGATGCCTACGAAGAAGTTTTAAGCAGGGTGCAAAAAATTCTTAAATAAAAAGTTAAATGTCATTTTAGTAGATACAGGGGAACCTGAGGATTTATGACGGCTCAAAAGATCCTTAAATAAAAAGGTCAAACGAATCCCCATGGAAAGAGGGCATAAGTAATATGTTATTAGCTAAAATCTATGTAACCTTAAAACCTGGAGTACTTGACCCTCAGGGAGAGGCCGTAGGAAATGGTCTCAAAGCAATGGGATATAAAGATGTTACTTCAGTACGTGTCGGTAAATATCTTGAACTCCAACTAGATACAGATGATAAAAGTTATGCAGAAGAAAAGGTAGATGAAATGTGCCGGAGGTTATTGGCTAATCCAGTAATAGAAAAATACCGCTATACACTGGAGGAACAACGATAATGAAATTTGGCGTTATTGTTTTTCCGGGGTCAAACTGTGATCAGGACGTTTATCACGTAATTAGTGAAGTCCTGGGTAAACCTGTAGATTATCTCTGGCATGGTGATACTGAAGTATCGGGTTATGACTGTTTGGTATTACCTGGCGGTTTTTCCTATGGCGACTATCTTAGGAGCGGGGCAATTGCACGCTTTGCACCGATTATGCCAGCAGTCATAGACTTTGCAAATTCCGGTGGACTGGTCCTTGGAATATGTAACGGGTTTCAAATCCTATTAGAAGCAGGGCTATTACCTGGTGCCATGCGGCGTAATGACTGTTTACAGTTTCGTTGCCAATATACTAATTTAAGGGTTGAAAATGACGAAACCCCTTTTACTAACCTGTTTAAAAAAGGACAAGTCATTAGTATTCCAATTGCACATGGTGAAGGTAACTATTATGCAGATGAAGATACACTTAAAGAATTAGAAGCCAACAAGCAAATTGTTTTCCGTTATTGTGACCCATCGGGAGAGGTTACAAAGGAGGCCAATCCCAATGGGTCAGTAGGTAACATTGCCGGGATTATTAACCGACAGGGTAATGTTTTAGGAATGATGCCGCACCCAGAACGTTGCGCTGAGGTCATTCTTGGTGGTACTGCTGGCCGTGAACTTTTTGCTTCCATTGTTGAGTGGTGGGAAAGGAGGAAATAGGCATGGAACCTGAGGTCTACCGGAATATGGGACTTACCGATGAAGAATATGAAAAAATTAAAGAGATTTTAGGCAGGGAACCAAATTACGTTGAAGTCGGAATGTTTTCGGTTATGTGGTCGGAGCATTGTGGTTATAAAAACTCTCGTCCAGTATTAAAATTGTTTCCTACTGACGCTCCTTGGGTCCTTCAGGGACCTGGGGAGAATGCTGGAATTATAGATATAGGTGATGGCCAAGCAGTAGTTTTCAAAATAGAAAGCCATAATCATCCTTCAGCTATTGAACCTTTCCAAGGCTCTGCCACAGGTGTTGGCGGTATTGTAAGAGATATTTTTACCATGGGAGCAAGACCTATTGCACTCCTTGACTCATTACGGTTTGGTACTTTAGATGACCCTCGTACCCGCTATATTATGAATGGAGTGGTAGAAGGCATCTCCTTTTATGGTAACTGTTTAGGTTTACCAACTGTAGCTGGAGAGGTATATTTTGACCGTTCATATGCAGGAAATCCACTAGTTAATGCCATGGCGGTAGGACTTATTAACCAGAAGGATATTCGTAGGGGTACAGCAAGCGGAGTTGGTAATAGCGTTATGGTTATAGGTGCTAAAACTGGCCGTGATGGAATCCATGGAGCAACTTTTGCTTCTGAAGAGTTAAGTGAAGATTCTGAGGAACGCCGGCCTTCAGTTCAGGTAGGTGATCCCTTTAGAGAGAAACTTCTTATTGAGGCCAGTCTTGAAATAATAAAAGAAGATTTAATTATCGGTATGCAAGATATGGGTGCTGCGGGCTTGACCAGCTCCTCTTGTGAAATGGCATCGAGGGCTAATACGGGTATGGAAATTGATGTGGCCTTGGTTCCAAGGCGAGAAGAAGGCATGACACCCTATGAGGTCATGCTTTCAGAATCTCAGGAACGAATGCTAGTGGTACCTAAAAAAGGTTCTGAGGAAAAGGTAAGGGCTATTTGTGAGCGTTGGGGCCTGGATGCTGTAACTATTGGTAAAGTTACTGCAGACGGGATTATGCGTATTAAAGACAATGGAGAATTAGTTGCCGAGGTCCCAGCCAAAGCATTAACTGATGAATGCCCGGTCTATGAGCGTGAGCGTTTACGACCGGCTTATCTTAACGAATTACAGGAAAAAGATTTTAGTTCTCTTGCTGAACCCAAAGATTATGGGGCAGTTTTATTAGAGCTTTTAGCCTCTCCTAACCTGGCAAGTAAAGAGTGGATATACCGTCAATACGATTACATGGTGCGGACTGATACGGTAGCAGGGCCGGGTGGAGATGCTGCTATTCTCAGGGTAAAGGGAACTAAAAAGGGTTTAGGTCTAACTACAGACGGTAATGGCCGTTATTGCTACCTAGACCCGGAACTAGGTGGAGCTATTGCTGTGGCTGAAGCTGCACGCAACCTTTCTTGTACTGGAGTAAAACCTTTAGGGATAACTAATTGCTTAAACTTTGGTAACCCTGAAAAACCTGAGGTGGCATGGCAATTCTATCAAGCTGTAATTGGTATGAGCAAGGCATGTAAGGCACTACAGACACCTGTCACTGGTGGTAACGTCAGCTTTTACAATGAGATAAAGGAAAAAGCTGTCTATCCTACCCCGGTTGTAGGTATGGTCGGTTTAATTAAAGACATTGAAAAACGTTGTTCTTTAGCTTTCCAAAATGAAAATGATGTATTAATCTTGTTAGGAGAAACTTTACCCGAAATTGGGGGAAGTGAATATCTAGAAGTAATTCACCATCAGGTAGCTGGCAAACCGCCACAATTGGATTTAGAAAAAGAAGTGGCCGTTCAGGAGATGACAAGGCAAGCCATTGCCGAAGGTTTAGTAACAGCAGCTCATGATTGTGCTGAAGGGGGATTGGCAATAACTCTGGCCGAAAGTGCCATAGCAGGGAAATTAGGTGCCAGAGTTAATCTGGACAGCTCTCTTAGACCCGACTATCTTCTTTTTAGTGAAAGTCAATCGAGGATATTATTAGCAGTACCTCCTGCGGCTAAGGAAAAGGTTTTAAATATGGCTAAAGAAAAGGGAGTACCAGTAGCAGTAATAGGTCATTGTAGTGGTGATTCACTGGAAGTTTGCATAAATGGTGATAAGGTATTTGATGTTGATGTTGAGGAAATGGAGAAGAAATGGCGGGAGAGTATACCGGCACTAATGGCTGGTTAAGGAGGGACCTGTTTTGAAAAAATCACCATGGCATGAGGAGTGCGGGGTTTTTGGTATTTATGCTCCAGAAAAGGATGTTTCCCGCCTTACCTATTATGGCTTATATGCCTTACAGCACCGCGGCCAGGAGAGTGCGGGGATTGCTGTGGCCAATGGTCAAAAAATAGATACCCATAAAGGTATGGGCCTGGTTGCAGAAGTATTTAATAATGATAACCTACAGACTTTAAAAGGCGATATTGCTATAGGCCATGTACGCTATTCTACTACTGGAGAAAGCTCTTTGGTCAATGCTCAACCTCTAGTTTTTCGCTATCTAAGGGGTATGCTGGCTATTGCTCATAATGGTAACCTGACTAATGCAGCTAAACTACGCCAGGAACTCGGTGCTGGTGGTTCAGTTTTCCAGTCATCAACTGACAGTGAAATAATAGTAAATCTTATTGCCAAGCACAGTCAGGAACCTATTGAAGAGGCTTTACGTCATTGCCAGGAAGAATTAAAGGGTGCCTACTCTTTGGTTGTGATGACAGAAAATAAATTAATTGGTGTTCGCGACCCTCATGGAGTTCGTCCTTTATGTCTAGGTAAATTAGGCGAAGGTTGGGTACTGGCTTCTGAATCTTGCGCGTTAGATACAATTGATGCTGAATTTGTACGTGATGTTGAACCCGGAGAAATAATTGTTATTGATAGTGAAGGGGTAAGGTCTATAGAGAGACCAAAAGTTAACAATAGGGCTCATTGTATTTTCGAGTATGTTTATTTTGCTCGCCCCGACAGTACTATTGACGATGAAACGGTTAACCTGGTAAGACGGGAATTAGGTTGTAACCTGGCACGAGAAATTAAGATCGATGCAGATATTGTTATTCCGGTCCCGGATTCTGGTATAGCTGCTGCAGTCGGTTATGCTGAGGTAGCAGGTTTACCTTTCGTAGAAGGCTTGATGAAAAATCGGTATGTGGGTAGAACTTTTATCCAACCCACTCAAGAATTAAGGGATTTAGGTGTCCGACTAAAATTAAACCCCATTAAGCCGATTCTAAAAAATAAACGGGTAATTATAATCGATGATTCAATTGTTAGAGGTACTACCAGTCGCAGGATTGTCAATATGTTACGTCAGGCAGGAGTAAAGGAAGTCCATTTCCTGGTAGCTTCACCCCCGGTTTTATATCCTTGTTATTACGGCATTGATACCAGTGTTCGCGGGGAACTAATTGCAGCGCAGCATCCTCTGGAAGAAATCCGGCAATATATTGGAGCTGACAGCCTGCACTATTTAAGTATAGAAGGACTTTTCAAATCAGTTAAAAGGGATGCCGAGAATTTCTGTGCGGCTTGTTTTACTGGTAACTATCCCATACCAATCCCTTCTCCGGAAGAAGCTACAAAGTACAGCCTTGAAGGGTAAGGGGGAATAATTGTGCGTAAAGAAGGCATTACCTATGCTGACGCCGGGGTGAATATTTCAGCGGGTAATCAAGCTGTCGAACTTATGAAACAACATGTTAAGAGCACATTCCGCCCTGGTGTTTTAGGTGATCTAGGCGGTTTTGGTGGCTTATTTGCCCTGGGGCAGTATCGTGAGCCACTACTGGTAGCCGGGACTGATGGGGTAGGTACCAAGCTAAAGATTGCCTTTAACATGGACAAGCATGATACTATCGGCATTGATGCTGTAGCTATGTGTGTCAATGATATTTTGGTACAGGGAGCGGAACCTCTTTTTTTCCTTGATTATCTGGCAGTAGGGAAAATGATACCCCAAAGAGTAGAACAGATCGTTGCCGGTGTGGCAGCAGGGTGCCGCCAGGCAGGTTGTGCTCTTATCGGGGGAGAAACAGCTGAATTACCAGGGTTTTATAAAGATAATGAATATGACTTAGCAGGTTTTGCTGTTGGTGTAGTGGAGCGGGATAAACTATTAGACGGTAGTAAAGTAAAAACCGGGCAAGTGGTCTTAGGCCTCGCTTCTAGCGGTTTACACTCAAACGGTTTCAGTTTGGTAAGAAAGGTTTTACTCGATAATGAAGGCTATGATTTAAGCCAGGAACTGCCTGAGTTAGAGGGGACTTTAGGTGAAGAACTACTGAAGCCTACACGCATTTACGTATCTAGTCTTTTACCACTCATAAATGAAGGGTTAATAAAAGGGCTTTCCCATATTACTGGTGGAGGTTTAATTGAAAACCCACCACGTATTTTACCACCCGAGTGCAATTTAAAAATTTATCGGGATAAATGGCAAATACCAAGTGTATTTAGGCTTATCCAGGAAAAAGGCAAGATATCAGAGTTTGAGATGTACCGGACCTTCAATATGGGCTTAGGTATGCTGGCGATAGTCGACCCCCAAGATGTTGATGAGGTTTTAGCAAAGCTAAAAACTACAGAGGAGAATGTCTATATTGTTGGTGAAGTTATTCCAGGTAAGGGGCAGGTTGAGTTCACTCCGGAATTATAATTAAGGATTATATATTAAGACTCATACAAGGGAATGAAATAAATGGCTACCGAACTTCTACCAATTGGTATACTGGTTTCTGGTCGTGGCAGTAACATGGAATCTATAGCTGAGGCTATAGATTCTGGCCAGGTTCCAGCGTCTATTAAAATAGTCATAAGCGATAAACAAGAGGCCCGAGCCTTGGAATTGGCTGCAAAAAGGGGAATAAAAACCCTATTCTTAAATCCAAAGTCTTATCCAACGCGTGAGGCATATGATGAGGCCCTGGCAGCAATTCTAAAAAAAGAAGGAGTAGAGCTGGTGGTTTTAGCCGGTTTTATGCGGCTATTGACAAATAACTTATTGGACAGGTTTGAAAACCGAGTCATCAATATCCACCCAGCCTTGCTGCCCGCTTTTCCTGGACTTAATGCCCAACGTCAGGCCTTAGAATATGGAGTCAAGTTTTCAGGCTGTACTGTACACTTTGTTGATGTGGGTATGGATTCTGGACCTATTATTGCTCAGACAGTGGTACCGATTCTTGAAGATGATACAGAAGAAACTTTAGCAAAAAGAATTCTAGTCGAGGAACATCGACTTTATCCTAAAGTAGTTAAGTGGATAGCTGAGGGGCGGGTAAAAATTGAAGGCCGTCGAGTGAGAGTTGACTAGTTTATAAATAAATTTAAACATAAGGAGATGAGTTATACATATGGCCAGGAGGGCCTTATTAAGCGTTTCTGATAAAACAGGATTAGTAGAATTAGCCCGTGGTCTAGTAGAGCTAGGCTGGGAATTGATTTCTACCGGTGGTACGGCTCGTGCTATAAGTGAAGCAGGCTTAAAGGTAACTGAAGTTGCCAGTATTACCGGCTTTCCTGAAATTTTAAACGGACGGGTAAAAACCCTTCATCCAAATGTTCACGGTGGTATCCTGGCTAAAAGGACTCCAGAACATTTAAAACAATTAGAAGAACATAATATTAAGCCTATAGATTTGGTTATAGTTAATCTTTATCCCTTCAGGGAAACTATTAACCGTCCTGATGTAACCCTAGAGGAAGCTATTGAAAATATTGATATTGGCGGACCTACTATGGTACGTGCTGCAGCTAAAAACTATGAAAGCGTAGCGGTTGTAGTAAATCCGTCTGACTATGAAGCAGTCTTAAAAGAGTTAAAAGAAAAAGGTGAACTGAGTATTGATACTCGTAAACGATTAGCTTCAGAAGCATTTGCCCATACTGCTTCATATGACACCACTATTGCTTCTTACCTGCAAAATCTAATTCAAGATGAAAATGAAGCCTTTCCTAAAGACTTTACCTTAACTGGGGAGAAGGTACAAGACCTTCGTTATGGTGAAAACCCCCACCAAAAGGCAGCTTTTTATCGTTTCCCCGTTACTCCTCCCGGTAGTCTGGCAGGTGCCCGTCAGCTCCAAGGTAAAGAACTTTCCTATAATAATTTAGTAGACCTTGAGGCTGCTTGGGACTTGGTCCAAGACTTTAAGGAATGTGTTGCGGCAATTATTAAACATACCAATCCTTGTGGAGTAGCTCGTGGTGAAACCCCGGTCATGGCTTATAAAAAGGCTTTAGATGCCGATCCTGTTTCAGCTTTTGGTGGTATAGTTGCTTTTAACAGGGTTGTTGACGCGGATGTTGCTAAAGAGCTCGTGGAAATATTCTTAGAAGCAGTAATTGCCCCTGATTTTACTGCTGAAGCTTTAAATATTCTTAAAGAAAAAGCGAACTTACGTCTTTTAGCTGCTGGCGAAGATTTAGATAATGAAGATACCAAAGATTATATCTTAAAGCCAATAAGCGGAGGTTTCTTAGTCCAAGAACCCGATCGACATGTAATTGATACTAAAGAACTTAAAACTGTTTCTGGCAGTGAACCTGGGGAAGAAGAGTTAGATGATTTGCTTTTTGCCTGGCAGGTAGTAAAACATGTCAAATCCAATGCTATTGTGTTAGCTAAGGACGGAGTTACCTTAGGCATAGGTGCCGGACAGATGAACAGAGTAGGAGCAGCTCGCATTGCTTTAGAACAAGCCGGAGATAAAGCTAAAGGTGCGGTCCTTGCTTCTGATGCATTCTTCCCCTTTGGTGACACTGTGAAATTAGCAGCTAAAGCAGGAGTAAAGGCTATTATCCAACCTGGTGGTTCTATCCGTGACGATGAATCTATAAAAGCTGCCAAAGATGCAGGAATTACTATGGTCTTTACCGGTGTCCGTCATTTCCGCCACTAATGGATATTAGTTAAATTCCTATTCGGAGGGGTTTTAAGTTGCGTATATTGATAGTTGGTAGTGGGGGCAGGGAGCATGCTTTGGTCTGGAAAATATCTCAGAGTCCAAAGGTAAAGGAGATTTACTGCGCTCCCGGTAATGCCGGTATAGCAAAACTGGCAACTTGTGTGCCTATAGAACCTGATAATATTAATGAGTTAGTAAATTTTGCTCGTCATACAGGTATAGACCTTACTGTAGTAGGGCCAGAAGCCCCGTTAGTAGCAGGTATTGTTGATGCTTTTAAGGAGGCAAATCTACCTGTATTTGGTCCTTCAAAGGCGGCAGCCCGGCTAGAAGGAAGTAAGATTTTTGCCAAAGACTTGATGCGTAAAGCAGGCGTACCTACTGCGGATTATGCAACTTTTGATGATGAAGAGTCAGCGTTAGCATATCTCGGGAAATACCCAGGTCCAATGGTTATTAAGGCTGACGGCCTGGCAGCCGGTAAAGGGGTAGTGGTTGCATCGAATTTAGATGAAGCAAAAGACGCTGTTAAAACAATGTTTGCTGGCAAATTTGGTAATGCTGGGCATAAGGTTGTTATAGAGGAGTTTCTAAAAGGGCAAGAAGTAAGTATACTGGCTTTTTGTGATGGCAAGACAGTTCTTCCCCTTTTACCTTCTCAAGATCACAAACGAGTAGGGGAAGGAGACACCGGTCCCAATACCGGTGGTATGGGTGCTTATGCTCCAGTACCGTTTTATACTTCGGAAGTGTCAAAACAGGTTGTCGAAAAAATCCTTGAACCTACTATCAAGGCTATGGCAGAAGCCGGATACCCATACCAAGGAGTTCTTTATGCCGGTTTAATGCTGACATCAGATGGACCAAAGGTGCTTGAATTTAACTGTCGCTTTGGCGATCCGGAAACCCAGCCTTTAATGATGCTCCTGAAAAGTGATTTGGTAGATATTATGGAGGCCACCATTAATGGTCAACTAGCTGAAATAGAATTAGAATGGTATCCGGGGTCTGCAGCCGGAGTAGTCCTTGCTTCAGCCGGATATCCAGGTTCTTATACCAAAGGTGAGCCTATTTCTGGCTTAGACTCCTTACCTTCGGGAGTAGAAGCATTTCATGCCGGAACTTCCCTGAAGAAAGGGCAAATGGTCACAGCTGGTGGCCGAGTGCTATGTATCACAGCTCGGGGAGAAAACTTGAAGGCGGCATTAGAAAAAGCCTATGCCGGCGTAGAAACTGTAGATTTTAAAGGAAAGCAGTATCGTACCGATATAGGGCATAAGGCGCTTTAAGGATGGTTTACGATTAAGTATTATAGTAGAGCACTTCAAAGTAGTTTAATTTAATATTAGAAAGCTAAAATAGTTTTCTATGAAAAAAACCTCGGTTTTTTAAAGACCGAGGTTTTTTAGAACCTTTTAATAGCTTAATTTATCGATTGTCAACATAACTATAACAGGTACAATTATAGATAATAGGGCCATAAAAATTGCTCCGGCGAAAGCTAAAACATTATTATTTTTCCATTCATATAAGGCATAGGTTATAATCCGATAAGCGGCTATAAAAATGATTATAAAAGTTGAGTATTTCATTGGACATCTCCTATCGGTGGTACAATAGGTGAAGATTTGGTTATCATACCGGTTCTCCTTATAACGAAATTGACTTTAGTACTAACCTTACCCTCAGGAAATTTTTCTTTCCAGTTATATTCTTCCCATGATTCAATAGTTGGAAAACTAAAGGCAGCATATCTACCAAAACCGAAGATATCGGCTTTAAAATCTTGTTGACAGGTTTTTATAAGGCTATCCAGGTGTTCTTTAATTATTTTTTCAAACGTCGTTTCCAAAATATGTGATTGCTTTGGGTCCTCATAGTTTATTCTACTTTGAATGGCAAGGATTTCGCCTTCCAGGAAGATTTCAACATTAATCTTTGGCTCGTTACCTGTAACCTTAACCTCAATTGAAGGTTTTCTACTCTGGCGGACATCCAGTGATATTACGTAGTCAGGAGCTAATGGGTCATTGATGATAAAGTATCCTCTTTCAAATAGACCATGAACCATTTTATACATTTTGACGCCATTACCATCAATCTCTCCTACCATCTTGGCCCCACGGAAAACTGCGGCTCCAAAGTATTCCTTTTTTGTTCCACCTTCTCGGGGTATTTTTCCTGCCAGGTACTGCCCGCTTTGAAGTGATTCTTCTGTTAGATTTCCGGCAGCCAGGTTTCCTTCGGGGTTAACGCCAGCTAAGATAGCTATAGGATCTATCATGGTTGACTTAACATTATTATAGAAGTCAAAAAGCTTAACTTCAGGAATATAACTGGTATAGGCACTTTGTTTTTTAAGTAATTGCATATCTTTAGGTGGGTCATTGCCAATGAAAGGTTGATTTTCTTTAAGAAAGTCTTCTGCTTTACCTTTGGTTACTATAAAATTCATTATCCTTCTTATTTGACGGTAACGTATAACAGCGGAGATATATTTTTCAACATCACCATTGCGAGCGAGTTCTTCTGAAATAACTATATGTTTGGCGTGCATCAGGTTTATTTGTCTTGAAAGGATAGTATTAGCCAAGTTGATGCCATCAAAAAGAGCAGAACATTCAACTGTAATCTGATCAGTTTGTCCCCCACCTTGTCCTCCTCTTTGTCTCCCACCTTGTTCTCCACCCTCTTGATTCCTGAAGGTGATTATTTGCAGGGTCAAGCGTAATTTTTCAGTTGTACCTTTGTCAAAGCCCATTGCCATTACATAGGCCATTTCATCAACTTCCCTTTGGTCATAACAACCTGAGGTACAGCTGGCTATAACTGTTAATAAAATTAAAACCATAATAAGTTTACGCATTAGCTGATTCACCTTTTTTACCTCGGACTGCCGCTACTATAAGGGTTAAAAGGGGTAAACCGATAAAAATAATCCACCCATATTGTCTTAAATAATGTACATAAATTGAAGTGATAGTAACAATATCTTTAGGGATAATTGCTATACTGAAAAGTAAAATACATAAAGGTAAGACTAATACTCTATGGTCATTAATTCTAAAGGTTTTACAATATATACTTAAGGCTAAATACAAGTTTATAGCCGTTGTTAATGTTGCTGCTACAGACCATATAAAAATATAAATTGATTCAAAGCGTTGGAAAAACCTGCCGTATTCTATTATCCGAGTCAATGTTAGTAGTGGTATGGTATTCTCAACACTTACAGAATAAGGGAAAATAAGGCTGTAAATGAATAAACTTAAAGATATGATTATAATAGATATTATAATCCCATGTTTACCGGCCTTTTTGAAGTTTTCTATTCCTTGAAGAGCATTTAAGATGATAGTAAGCCCTATGACCTCACCATATACAGAACTTCTTAGTAAACCGGTAATTATTGTTCTGTCAAGCCCGTGGCCCAAAAGAGGGTAGAGGTTAGTTAGCTTACCTAAAGGCAGTCCAAGAAAAAAAATAGATATCATTCCAACAATCAGGGGCCAGGTAAAAAAGCTGGTGGTTCTGGCGGTGGTTTCCAAACCGTAATATAGTAAAACAATTACCGCTAAAAGAATAAGAATCATTATGAAACTGGGAGGGGTTAAAGGGTATTCAAATACTTTAACTGCTTCCGTAAATTCCCTGGTAAAAGAGGCAGCGTTATAAATGTAAAGGAAACAGATAATCAGGGCAATGAGGCTGCCTGTTATCCTGCCGTACACCGTTTTAAGAATTGATACAAGTTCCTGACCTGGAAACCTTTGCATTAAACGGATGATAATCCAAAAACCAATTAAAGCTGTAATACCAGAGATTATAGTGGTGTACCACGCACTTGGCCCCGTGGCTTCTACAAGTTCTCGAACTGCACCAAACAGAGCTTTTGAGGCGACCATAAAAATGACCAGGGAGCTTGCTTCAAAGACTCCGATTTTACCTTCCTGAATCATTTTTATTACCTCCTTTATTATTAGGGTTACTATCTACTACCCAACCTCTTGAAACTTGGGGTTGTCTTTGCCTGTGCAAAGAATTTATTGCATCAGGTCTTTTTTCTTGTTTCCACAGTGGATATCTGATAATAGAATCTGCGCTTTTTTTAGTCCGTGGCCAGCCAGGGGACATAAAGGGAACACCAAAACTTTTCATGCTGGTAGATAGAGCAATTATAATTATAAAACCTATTGATATACCTAAAAAACCTGAGATACCAGCCATACAGATAAAGAAGAAACGAAGTAATCTTATCCCAAAAGCAAGAGAATAGTTAGGTATTGTAAAATTACCTAAACCCGTAATCGAGACGATAATTATCATGATTGGACTGACTATGTTTGCTTCAACGGCAGCCTGGCCGAGGATTAATGCTCCTATGATACCAAGGGTTGATCCAATTAGGCCCGGCATCCTAATTCCAGCTTCACGAATAAATTCAAATGATACTTCCATTAATAGTGCTTCAACAATAGTTGGGAAGGGTATGTTTTCACGAGAACTAGTAATGGCTAGTAATAATTCTGTTGGTAACATTTCATGGTGGTAATTAGTTATAGCGACATATAAACTTGGAATAAATAAGGCAATAAGAAGACCGGTCAGACGAATAAGGCGTAAAAAGCTCCCTAATTGCCACCTAAGGGAGCTATCTTCAGGTGAATGTAACAATGCCAGAAAATTAACCGGGACAATTAGGGCAAAAGGTGATCCTTCCGAAAAGATTAAAACTTTACCTTCTAAAATATGGGAGGCAGCCCGATCGGGTCGTTCCGTTGCTAATACCTGAGGGAACAACATAAAAGGACGGTCTTCTATAAATTGGGCAAGTATACCCTCACCCAGGATAAGATCAGTCTTAATACTTTTAATCCTTCTTTTAACTTCTTCTACAACTTTGGGGTTAACAATGCCCTTTATATACATAATGGAAGCCATAGGGTTATCTGTTGAATTAATAGCTATAGTTTCATGGATAAGGTCTTCATTTTTAATTAACCTGCGGATCTGAACAATACTGGTTTTGGTATTTTCAGTGAATGCCTCTTGAGAGCCGCGCACAACATTTTCTGTTACGGGATTACCAATATTTCTTTTTTCATAACCACGGGTCTCAATTGCCAAACAATTGTTGCAACCGTCTATAAAAAGAACAGTAACTCCCGTTAATACCTGTTTAACAACATCACTGTATTTATCAATAACTTTAGTCTGGCCTACTGCCAGAACGTGTTCCCTTACATATTGATTGATACAACCGCTGGTATAGCCATTAAACTGTAAAGGGTTTAACAACTGCCTGAGTATAAAATTATTAATAACTTCATTATTTACCATACCATCAATAAAAACGATGAAGGCATTAACTTTTTGAGCCAATTTAAATTCCCTGATAATCACATCGATATTTTCAGGTACATGAAACTTTTCTTTTATAACTTTTAGATTTACATTAATATTTGCAGATATTTTATCTTTTGTTTCTTTATCTTCACTTTTAATTTGTTTCCATTCACTGGCCCTTATCGGCTTTTTTGTATTTTTTTTAGACTTCTTACTCTGAACACTACTACTCTCATTCTTATTATTTTTGTCACTATTACTTTTATCCCCAATATCACCTTTATTAGTTTTTTCACTATTACCTTCATTACCTTCGTCTTCAAGTTCCGGTAAGACAAAGGCATTTTGCTTAGGAGGTCTATAGGTTAAGATGTTTCTTAATTGACTTAAAAAACCTTTTTGCTTTTGAGAGTCCATTAATAACCCTCCAGAAAAAAATATACATGCATATTATTAACAGTGATTATTAAAAAATACATTTTAGAATAAAACTGGTAGAGTTTTGTACCGGCATGAGGAGCTTTATAAGGTAAGAAGTTTGTATTGGTATACTTATGAATTAAATGGAAATGGCTATTTTTTGGGGAAGGGAAATTGGATTTAATAAAGGAAAAAGTTTAAACATTGGCGAAAAATAAAATAAAAACTTTAGTACAGTAAAGATTAGTACAGTAAGATACCTTGGAGGAAGAGGTCTATGGCTAATAAATTACGCGACCCGCAGGTTGACGAACTCTTCAGGGCTGTGTTAGCCCTGGAAAATATCGAGGAGTGTTACTGCTTTTTTGAGGATTTGTGTACTACTGGTGAAATTAAAGCTATGGCCCAGCGCCTGGCAGTTGCTAAACTTTTACGTCAAGGTGTTACTTATACTGCTATTACTGAGGCTACTGGTGCCAGTACAGCTACTATAAGCAGGGTTAAGCGTTTCTTGAATCATGGTTCCGAAGGATACAATATTGTACTTAGTCGCCTGAAGTATTAACTTGAAATGCAAGGGATTTAAAGCTTACCTGAGCTAAAAGTCCTTTTGCTTGAGTAAATGAGTATTAAGAAGCATAAATGACTTTTGCTAAAGGATAGATGTTGCTATATACTTTAGCGTATTAACGTATTAAAGTGATGGTGTGATAATATGAATAAAAATATTAATTTGCAAGTACCTGTCGGTGTTCGTGATGTATTGCCTATGGAAACGACTGCTATAAGGCAATTAGAACAAAAACTTACCGACTTCTTTTATAGTTGGGGTTATCAAGAACTTATGACCCCGACTTTTGAATTTGCCGAAACGTTTAAGGCAGGTTCTCCAGCGGGAAGTGACGATGTCCTTTTTAAATTTATTGACCGGCAAGGACGGGTTTTGGCTTTACGTCCGGAGATGACTGCACCCATTGCCCGGTTGGTTGTAACCTCATTACGTCGTGAGCCGTTACCGTTACGTTTATGCTACAGGGCTAACGTTTTTCGTTATGAAGAACCTCATGCTGGCCGTCAACGGGAATTTCACCAAGCTGGTGTTGAGCTTATCGGTGCTGATGGGGTAGCAGCTGATGTAGAGATTATTGCTTTAGCTGTAGAAACCCTTATTAAAGTCGGATTAAAAGATTTCCGCTTAGGACTGGGTCAGGTTGCTGTCACTAAAGGAGTATTAAATGACTTAGAACTGACTCCGGAGGATTTAGCTAAGATTAAAGAGGCATTGGCTAAGAAGGACCTGGTTCTCTTAGAACGGCTTTCTGAGGAATATAAGTTGACTGGGATAAGACGAAAACAGTTGGAATTACTATCCCGTTTACACGGTGGAGCTGAAGCCCTGAGGGAAGCTCAGGAATGTTTTAGTGGCACAGGAGCAGCGAAACCTTTAGCTGATTTGGAGCAGGTATGGCAAGCTTTAGTAGCCTATGGACTGGAACAATGGCTTTTCATTGATTTGGGTATCTTAAGGGACTTTGATTATTATACAGGGGTTGTTTTTGAAGGTTATGTATCAGGCTTAGGGGCTCCCGTATGTGGTGGTGGCCGTTATAATGATTTATTAGCTCAGTTTGGTTATCCCTGCCCTGCTACAGGTTTTGCCGTAGGGTTAGAACGATTGTTACTAGCTCTAAAAGGGAGTCTTTCAAAAAAACAGGATAAGGGCTATTTGGTTGCGGGCTCTGACGTTGCTGCTGTGTTAAAAAAAGCCCAGGAAATACGTCAGTCAGAATCAGTTGTGGTTTTTGATAATCAGAGTAAAACTCGGGAAGAGGCAGCAGGTCAGGCTGAAAAACGAGGCTTAAATCTAATTTGGCTAGAATAGACAAATGGTTAATAGTTGATTTAGTTAAAACCAAGGTGGTGGTTTATGTGATAACTTTGGCATTACCCAAAGGCAGGATGGGTAAAGAAGCTTTGCAGTTGTTAGAAAGGGCCGGACTACCGGTAGAAGGGGTGGAAACTGAAGCCCGGCAATTATCTTTTTCTTTTCCTGAAGAAGGGGTACGTTACCTTATTTGTCGGCCTACGGATGTACCTACATATGCAGAGTATGGTGCTGCTGATTTAGGCATAGTTGGTAAAGACACCTTGGTAGAGGCTGAAACGGATGTTTTTGAACTGGTCGATTTAGGATTTGGTTACTGCCGGTTTGTGGTTGCAGCTCCAAGACAACGTTGGGAAGAGGTAAATCAGTCTTTAGAAACTTTAATGGCTAATAGCTATAGAGTAGCTACTAAGTTTCCCCGGGTAGCAACGGCCTTTTTCCGGGAGAAGGGGGTGTCGATTGAGGTAGTAAAGCTTCATGGTAATATTGAACTGGCCCCTCAGGTAGGATTGGCCGATTTAATAGTTGATATAGTTTCAACAGGGCGTACATTGAAGGAAAACGATTTGGTTGAAGTTGCGTCTATATTTTCATCAACTGCCAGGTTAATAGCTAACCGGGTAAGTTTCCGATTTAATTATCAACGTCTATTGCCGGTAGTAGAAGCAATAAAACAGGCAGTTGGACAATGGGGTGAAAATGATGTTACCAATTCTTGATGCTAAGGAGATAAGACGTCGCTGGAGTGGTCGCTTGCTTGCCCAGGAAGAAGTTGCTGTAAGAGTACGAGAAATCATTAAAAATGTTCGTGATAAAGGGCAGGCAGCAGTTGAAAGTTACACTGAGGAGCTGGATGGTGTGAACCTAAAAGAAAAGGGATTTAGGGTTACACCTGAAGAAATTGAGAAAGCTTATGAGTTAGTTAACCAGAAGCTTATAGAAGCTATAAAAAAAGCTAAAAAAAACATAGAAGCTTATCATCTTAACCAACCTCGTGGTTCTTGGATGGAAACGGAACCGGATGGTACGGTTTTAGGGCAGATATGCCGGCCTTTACGGAGGGTTGGTTTATATGTACCCGGTGGTACAGCAGCCTATCCTTCTTCGGTTTTAATGACGGCAGTACCGGCTAAGGTTGCCGGAGTAAAAGAAATGGTTATGGTAACACCCCCGGGACGGGATGGGACATTACCACCACTTCTTTTAGTAGCGGCTGTTGAGTCTGGGGTTCAAGAGATTTATAAAATGGGAGGAGCCCAGGCTATAGCCGCTTTAGCCTATGGTACTGAAGAAGTGGCTCCTGTAGATAAGATTGCTGGACCAGGTAATATATATGTTACTCTGGCTAAAAAGGAAGTATACGGCCAAGTAGATATCGATATGCTGGCTGGGCCCAGTGAAATTGTGGTTGTTGCAGATGCTTCTGCGCGTCCGGATTGGGTAGCAGCTGACCTTCTTTCACAGGCTGAACACGATCCTTTGGCTGGAGCGGTTTTAATTACACCATCAGCTGAATTGGCTGAGGCAGTGGCTTCAGAAGTTGAGTCTCAACTGGAAAAACTACCCAGGCGGGAGATTGCATTTCGTTCCCTACAAGAATACGGGGCTGCTGTAGTGGTAGTCAGTATGGAGGAAGCTTTAGAATTAACTAATGCTTTAGCCCCCGAACATTTGGAATTATATGTGGAAGATCCCTGGCGGTGGTTAGGACAAGTAGAAAACGCTGGGGCAATATTCTTGGGATCATATAGTTCCGAACCTTTAGGTGATTACTGGGCCGGTCCCAGTCACGTTTTACCCACCGGGGGTACAGCCAGGTTCTATTCACCTCTAAGTGTCGATACTTTTGTCAAGAAAAGTAGCCTTATAGCTGCCAGTGCCAATAGACTAAAGCAAGATGGACAACATATTGCGACCTTAGCTAGAGCAGAAGGCCTTGAAGCCCATGCCCGTGCTATTGACTTGCGGTTAGAAGGAGAAGACCAATAAATGGGCAGGCAAGGAACTATCAAAAGGATAACCCAAGAAACACAAATTCATATTAAGCTCGACTTGGATGGTACTGGCACCTGGGAAGGTAGCAGCGGTATTGCCTTCTTTGACCATCTATTAGCGCAATTGGCTCGTCACGGTTTAATGGATTTACAAATATGGGCTGAAGGTGATTTGGAGGTAGACAATCATCATACTGTTGAAGACATAGGTATCTGTCTGGGACAGGCTCTTAGCCAGGCCTTGAATGATAAAGCCGGAATAAACCGTTATGGTAATGCCTTGATACCCATGGACGATGCTTTGGTTCAAGTGGTCCTTGATTTTAGTGGTCGACCTTACTTAGCCTACGGATTAAACCTTACTCCAAGTCGGATAGGTAATTTAGAAACGGAGTTAATTGAAGAGTTTTTACGGGCATTGGTTAACAATAGCGGTTTAAATCTCCATGTAAAACAGTTAGCAGGTCATAATAACCATCATGTGGCTGAAGCTCTTTTTAAAGCTTTAGGTCGTTCTATTAGGCATGCGGTTACTCTTGACCCGCGGCTTAAAGGGGAAATTCCATCTACCAAGGGGACTTTATAAATTTATTTGTGGATTTATTTTTAAAATATATATAATCCAGGCTTTTCAAAAATAACTATGTAGTCATTTATGGAGGATAGAAAGTTGCGGCCAATAGCTATTATTAATTATGAAATGGGTAATTTGTTAAGTGTTCAAAAGGCTTTAGCCAAACTGGGTTATCCTGCAGAAATAACTCAAGACCCTGAAGTAATAGTTAAAGCTCCTGGGGTTATCCTTCCGGGGGTAGGGGCTTTTTCTGATGCAATGGCCATTATAAAACAAAAGAGTTTGGTGGAAGCAATTAAAGAAGTAGCTAGATTAGATAAACCTTTTTTAGGTATTTGTTTAGGTATGCAACTTCTTTTTAGTAATAGTTCTGAAGGTGGTAAGACAACAGAAGGTTTAAATCTTATTTCAGGTACAGTAAAACGTTTACCTGCTGGGCTAAAGGTACCTCATATGGGTTGGAACCAAGTAAAAATAAGACGGTCTGGCGGTCTTTTCAAGGGAATACCCGATGGGACAGATTTTTATTTTGTCCATTCATATTACGTTGAATCTCAGGATGAGTCAGTTATAACTGGTGAAACTGAATATGGATTGAATTTCACTGTAAGTGTTCAGCAAGGAAATCTTTTTGGGGTTCAGTTTCATCCGGAAAAGAGTAGTAGCTGGGGGCTTAAGGTCTTAAAAAACTTTGGGGAGCTGGTAAGTAAATGAGAATTCTTCCTGCCATTGATTTAAGGGAGGGGCGTTGTGTACGTCTTTACCAGGGGCGACTTGATGCTGAAACTGTCTATTCAACTGATCCGGTTGCGGTAGCCTGTGATTGGGTCCAACGTGGGGCTTCTTGGTTACATGTAGTTGACCTCGATGGAGCCTTTGCCGGTCGGCCCCGTAATATGGAAGTTATTAAAGATATAATAAGGGCCTCTAAAGTTTCCGTTCAGGTTGGAGGCGGCATTCGTAGTATAGAAACTTTAGAAGAATTACTGGAAGCTGGGGCTTCAAGGGTTGTGTTGGGAACCATGGCCATAACTAATCCGGAATTAGTTGCCAAAGCTGTTGAACAGTTTGGTGAAGCCATAGTCATAGGTCTTGATAGTCGTGATGGTGAGATAGCAGTTGAGGGCTGGGCAGCAACAGTAGCTCAGGGGACAATTGAGTTTGCTAAAAAGATGGTTGATTTGGGAGTTAAGAGAGTTGTTTTTACCGATATTAGTCGTGATGGAACCTTAAAAGGGCCAAACATTGAGGCTATAAGGGAACTAGCTAAATCTATTGGGATAAAAGTAATTGCCTCTGGTGGTATTGCCAATCTTGATGACCTACGGGCTTTACAAGAACTAGAACCCGAAGGTGTAGAAGGAGCCATTTTAGGTAAGTCTCTTTATAATGGTAACTTTACATTGGAAGAGGCTCTGGCAGTAACCGGGGAGGATGTTAAGTCTTGCTAACTAAGAGAATAATACCTTGCCTGGATGTCGACAACGGGCGAGTAGTAAAGGGTACAAAGTTTTTAAACTTAAGGGATGCTGGTGACCCGGTGGAACTGGCAGCAGTTTATGATCGTTCTGGGGCTGATGAGCTGGTCTTTTTAGATATTTCAGCTTCTGCAGAAGGACGGGCTATTATGCTGGATGTTGCTCGGCGCACAGCTGAAGAAGTATTTATACCCTTTACTGTAGGCGGAGGTTTAAGAACAGTGGAGGATATTCGTCAAATGCTGGCAGCAGGTGCTGATAAGGTCTCCTTAAATACGGCTGCTGTCCAAAATCCAGAACTAATCTCCGCGGCAGCTCAGCGTTTTGGCAGCCAATGTGTAGTAGTAGCCATCGATGCACGCCGTTCCGGTTCAGGTAAATGGGAAGTGTATACCCATGGTGGTCGAAAGTCTACAGGAAAAGATGTCTTGGACTGGGCCAAACAGGTTGTAGAACTGGGAGCTGGAGAGATTTTATTAACTAGTATGGATTGTGACGGTACTAAAGACGGTTATGACCTTGAACTAACAGCGGCAGTCAGCCAGGCTGTTAGTGTGCCGGTTATTGCCTCTGGTGGTGTAGGAAACCTAGAGCACTTATATGAGGGTTTGACAGTTGGACAGGCTGACGCTGTGCTGGCGGCCTCTATCTTCCATTTTGGAAATTATACAATAAAACAAGCTAAAGATTACCTGGCTGGTAAAGGTATTCCTGTACGTCTGGTAGAAGAGGCTAATAACTAATAACAACAGTTGTATAATAAAGAAACAAAGAGCTATAAGCGGAGGATTTATTATGGGTGTAAAAATACCTGAAGAAATTCGTTTTAATGCTGACGGGCTAATTCCAGCAATTATCCAGGATGCAGCCAGTGGTGAGGTTTTAATGCTGGCATATATGAATAGGGAGTCACTTTTGCGTACTTTAGCCACAGGTGAAACCTGGTTCTATAGTCGTAGTCGTCAAGAACTTTGGCATAAAGGGGCTACTTCAGGTCACCGCCAGTATGTTGTAGATGCTAGTTATGATTGTGATGCTGATGCCCTATTATTTAAAGTGCAGCAAGTAGGCGTTGCTTGCCACGAAGGGGAATTTTCCTGTTTTCATAATCCTTTATCTCTGCAGGTAAGCACTCCGAAGCAACCTGTCAAAGAAAAGTTAGATAAAAAGACAGATAAAGAAACATCTTTAAGTGAAACAAATAATCATGAAATAAATGATGGGGAAAAGAGTGTCCAAGGTTCAAGGAATTTAACAAGTATTCTGGATGAAGTTTTTGAGGTAATTAAACAACGCCAAAAAGACAGACCGGAAGGATCTTATACCACCTATCTGTTTAATAACGGTCTTGATAAAATACTTAAGAAAATTGGTGAAGAGGCAGCAGAAACCATTATAGCTTCAAAAAATGACAGTCAGCGTGAATTAATTTATGAGATGGCTGATTTGTATTACCATACATTGGTTTTATTAGCCTATCACGGTTTGACACCAAATGACTTAGCTGGTGAACTATCAGCAAGGCGGTAAACCTTAAAAGTTTAATTATCATAGGGGCTTTCCCAAAAGGGTTAAATAGATGATTTAATCCCTGGGAAAGCTTTTTTTAATATCATTAACTTTTTAATACTTTCGTATTATTTTGTATATTTGATTTATATTGTATAATGAGATAAACTAAAATATGGAAGTAACTGTATAAAAAACAATCTTATAGGAAGGGAAATGGTCATAACATTTTAGGGGGAAGGATATTTGATAGTTGATTTAGGAACAAGAATTATATCGTTTATTTTATTGCTGCTTATAGCAATAGCTCCGAGTTTTATTGGTACCATTTTGGTTTTAAATAAGGGTATTAGCTTGAAGGTATTAATATTACCTGCCATTATAGCCGGAGTAATAGCTGTAATTTTAATTGTAGCTACCCTTTTCTTTTTTTATATAAAATGGATTAAACCTCTAACACGTGTCTTTACATTTTTAAATATGCTTGCGGAAACTGACCCTGTGAATGCTGAAAGAACTCTAGCTGGGGCAAAATTTGATGAAGCTTTTGCAAAACCGTTGAATGCTGTATTGGATAGTTTTTACCGTATAGTTGGGTACATGCAGCGTACTTCTGATGAACTAAATTGTCATGCTCAGGTATCTCATGATAACACTCAGGCTACCCAACAGAATCTAGCAGAAGTAACTACGGCTATGCAGGAGATTGCTAGTGGTGCAGATGACCAGGCCGGTGCTGTCCAAAAAGTATCCGATAGTGTAGGTAGTTTGCAAAAGTTAGCGGAAGAAATTGCGAAGCAGGCTAATTCAGGGGCAAAAATGGCTGCAGAAACTCAGAAAAAGAAACAGAAAGGCCAGGACTTGCTTGATCAATTACTGCGGGAAATTGAAGAAGGTGCAATTTCTAATAAGGAAGCAGCTGAAAGTATGCGGCAATTAGAAGCCAAGATGGAGCAAATTAACAACATGGTTCAAGTTGTTACAGGTATTGCTGACCAGACTAATCTCTTGGCATTAAATGCGGCAATTGAAGCGGCTCGTGCTGGGGATCAAGGACGAGGCTTTGCTGTTGTAGCTGTAGAGGTTAGAAAATTGGCTGAACAATCGGCTGAAGCTGCTAATAATATAACTTCTTTAGCTCAAAGTATTAGTATTGAAGCACGTCAGGCTGCTGCTCAGGTTGATAAGAACGTAGAGTTAGTTGAGAACAACCTTGAGCGTGGTATCCAGGTCAAAAAGAATTCTGAGTCTGTTCAAAAGGTATTAAACAAACTTGTTGAGGATATGAAAATTATAAATAAAGAGGCTCAAGATCAACTGGCCAGGGTTAAAGAGGTAGATGAGGCTACCAGTCGGATGGCAACGGTAACTCAGGAGACAGCTGCTAGCATTGAAGAGGTATCTGCAGCTACTCAGGAACAGAAGGCAGCCATGTCTTTACTGGATAAGAATGCCAATAAATTTAGAACTATGGCTGAAGAATTCTATAAAATGGCAAATGATTTTACAAAAGATGGTTGGAGTGATAGTGAAAAACAAAAAATTATTAATGAGAGTTTTGAGAAGTTACAAAGGTTAGCTGCTATGCCTGAAATTATAAGTATGAATAAAACTTCTGTATCTAAAGTGATGGATAAAGCCTTTAAGGAAACAGCTATATTTAAGACTCTGTTTGTTACCCTTCCCGATGGAGAGGCTCTTTACAGTTATCCGACTTCTAAAGTTACCAACTGGTCTTTTCGTCCTTGGTTTCAGACTGCTATTAATGGCGAACGTTACTCCAGTGAACCCTATGTGACCCAGTCTACCAATCGCGTGGCAATAACTGTATCTGTTCCTATAAAAAATGAAAGTGGGGAGATTGTTGGAGTAATGGCTGCGAATGTAGCGCCAGCTTAATAAATTATTTTTTAAAAAAGCACAAAAAGGAATGGTGAGGCATATAATGATCGAGGCTTAAATTTTATTTTAAGAGGTGAAGCCAATTGAGTATCGATCTTGATGCCTTACGCCAACGTTTACAAGAAGCTGTTGCCAATGGAAAATCTTCAGCAGAGGTTCTTGAAGAATTGGGCATATCGCCTGAGAATATGAAAGTTCTACAAGAAATGTTGGGTCAGACTGGTTTTGATTTAGGGAATATGTTTACAAGTAATAAAGAAGATATGGCTAACATGATTAGTGAAATTAGTAAAAATTTCAGTGAGGATACAAAAGAGCAATTATCAGAAATGTTTAAAGGAATGTTAAACGAAAGCGGTCAATCCGTGCCACCAGAACTTGAACAGTTTATAAATGATTGGAAAAAATCCAAATAAATTTTTTATAAGCATAATAAATTTAAAAAGCCCTGGGTTTTTAATCAAAACCCAGGGCCTTTATATTAAAACCCCGGTTGGGTCGGGGTTTTCACCTTAAACTCAACCTTCTAGATTAAACTATGCGAATAAGGTTAAGTAGGTTACTGTGATTATTTATACTTTACCCTAAAAACAAAATTCTATTCGTAGTCTAAAATGACCTTTAATACTACATATTTTTGACCTAAATAGGAAACAATCTATTTCGGGTATATGCCAAACAAATTAAAGGAGGAACTCATATGACCGCACAATTTGGAGCCCATGAAATCATGGAGATCCATGAAGTTTTAACCGATACTATTGATGGTATTAACCAATTTCAGCTTTACCGTCAGCATACAAGAGATCCTCAACTACGCCAAATCTTAGATAAACAAATTCAATTTACAACCCAGGAATACAACAATATTGTTCAGGCTATGAATAAGCGTGGTATGCATAAAGCAGTACCTTATCGTACACCAAAAAATAGTGCACCCATCTATGGGCTGGATAACCCCGGTTCAAATGCTCCTAATACTTCAGCAAACGAATTAGATGACCGGGATATTGCAAGCGGAATGCTAGGTTGCCATAAAGCTTCAGCTTCACTACGTATGATGGCTGCTTTAGAGTGTGCAGATCCGGAAATGCGTAGAATGATTCAGCAGGGTGCTATTAACTGCTCAGAGCAAGCCTATGAGGTTTGGCAGTATATGAACCAAAAAGGTTATTATCAGGTACCCACAATGAAAGAAATGACTACTAATACAATGATGAATACCTATACTACAGCTAATACTCAAGGAATGAACTTCCAATATCAATAAAATTTATAACCTTTAGTAATAGAGTTGTCTGTTATTAAATAAGAGAGAGCCTTTATAAATACGCTCTCTCTTTGTGTTTATATTTATAAATAACCTTCTAATTGAAGCAGGTATCTTTGAATATCAATTTTTGTACCTGCATATCCAATTAGACTACCGTTTTGACCAATTACTCTATGACAAGGAATAAAAATAGGTAAAGGGTTAGCTCTGTTTGCCTGGCCTACAGCCCTTTGTCCATGTGGTTTGCCTATAGCGATAGCAATTTGAGAATAGCTTCGGATTTCGCCATAAGGAATGGACTGTAGTTGATGCCACACTTTTTTTTGAAAAGTGGTTCCTTCTATGTATAAGGGAATACTAAATTTTTGCCGTTTTCCTATAAAGTACTCATGAATTTCTTTAATAGCTTCTCGGCAAAAATCAGTGTTTCTAATTAATTTATTATTTTTTTGTCTATATTTGTACCAGTCTTCTTCGGTTATTGATACTTTATGTACACCTTGCGAACTGAGGCATATATAGATAGTCCCTATTTGAGATCGATAAAAATCATAGTAAAGTTTCATAACCCAAAATTTCTTTCCTTGTAATAATATTTTATAGGTTTGCTAAAGCATGGTATTTATATTTTATCATATATACAAATTGGGGCTGTCCCAAATTTTTTTCCGAAATTTTCAGCCCTACTTAGCATTAAAATTACGTCATAAGTAGTTTACCCCGTACCACTTTTGTAGTTATACGGGATATTTTTTTGGGATTAAATCAAACTATTTATACCCTTTTGGGCAACCCATTTTTATTTTTAGATGGATTAAAGTAACAAAGCAATGCTGATTAACATAATATGGATTAGTAAAATATGGATGAAAGCTTGGAGGAATATTAATATGGGATTATTAAAACGAAAAATCGTTTTATTTAATAGACCTCCATTTAGAAAAAAGTAGGTATTAAATCGAATCAAGGTTACTGCTGAAAAATTGAAGAACTTAACTAGAGAACAACAAGGCAGTGGTCTTGTAAGAGCTGATTTGGCTTTAAAGTAAAAAAATAAAAAATCATTTATGTTTTAGTATTTGGGCTAATATATGACCAGCCAGGTTTTGGAATTCTTGGGTATCCAAAAGGTTTAACATTAATTCCGGAGAAATGTTTTCTAAACTCTTTTCACTATTTTGAAAGAGATTTCTTTCTTGTGTTAGCACATTTTTAGTTATAAGGACAATATTATTAGTTACTTTAGTACCTGTTTCTAAATAGTCAAGAAAATCCCGCATTTTTTTAATAAAATCATGAAGTTCTTGTATGAAAATATTTAGATTGCCATTCATAATTTCTTTTCTCATTAATTCCTTTGAGGGTAAATCTATTTTAAAATTTGGGTTGTTATAATTAGGAGTCATCTATATTCACCTCTTTTTTAAACTTGATGCATTATATGCAGTTTCTATTTTTATGGTAAAAAACACAGGTAAAAACTTAGGCAGGTTTTTTCCAGAACAGAGGAGAATATAACTAGGACTTAGGAGTGTGAGATTATTGGTTGATTACATATCTTTACTTAATGAACAACAACAAAAAGCTGTCAAGCATCGGGGAACCCCTTTATTGGTTTTGGCAGGTGCTGGTAGTGGTAAGACCAGGGTTTTAACCTATCGAGTTGCTTCATTAATAGAAGAAGGGGTGGCTGCGGAAAATATTCTAGCAGTTACATTTACCAATAAAGCAGCTCAGGAAATGAAGGAACGATTACAAGGACTAGTAGGTAAGTCTGCCCAGGGAATTTGGGTTAGTACTTTCCATGCTGCTTGTGTTCGCATTTTAAGAAAAGACGCACATTTGCTGGGCTATCGGCCTAATTTTGCTATATATGATACCGATGACCAACAGGTTGTTATTAAAGAAGTATTAAAGGAGTTAAATCTAGACGATAAAAAATACCCTCCCCGTGTACTTGCTAATGTTATTAGTAACGCAAAAAATGCTTTACAGACACCGGAACACTTCCTGGATGGGGCTGCTACTTACCGGGAACAACAACAAGGAGAGGTTTACCGGCGCTATCAGGACAAGCTTCAGGAATCTAATGCAATGGACTTTGATGATTTAATAATGAAAACGGTAATATTATGGCAGAATAATCCATCTGTTTTAAGATACTATCAACAGCTTTGGAAACATATTTTGATAGACGAATATCAGGATACTAACCATGCCCAGTATGCTTTGGTACGTCTTGTGGCGGGAGATGGGGAAAACCTGTGTGTTGTAGGAGATCCGGATCAGGGTATATACGGTTGGCGTGGTGCTGATATTGGCAACATTTTAGCTTTTGAAGAAGACTATCCTAACGCCCGGGTAATTTTGCTTGAGGAAAACTATCGTTCAACACAGCCCATACTCCAGGCTGCCAATTTTGTAATACAACATAATCAAGGACGTAAAGAGAAAAGTCTCTGGACAAAGCGGAAGGCTGGTGAATTAATTCATTATTATCGAGCTCTTGATGAACGAGATGAGGCTAGATTTGTTGCTGATGAGATTTATCGTAGAAATCAAGAAGAGAAAAGGCCTTTCAGTGATTTTGCTGTTCTTTATCGTACCCATGCCCAATCCAGAGCTTTGGAAGAAGCTTTTATGCAGGCAGGTATTCCTTATCAAATCATAGGTGGTTTAAAATTTTATCAACGTAAAGAGATTAAAGATATATTGGCCTATTTAAGGGTTATTGCAAATCCTGATGATACTATTAGTTTATTAAGGATTATAAATGTACCCAGGCGTGGTATTGGTGGTATGACCTTGACTCGGCTACAGGCTTTTGCGGCGACTAATGCCATGGGTTTGTATGAAAGCCTTAGGCAAGTAGAACAAGTTGATGGTATTTCTGCCAGAGCCAAAATATCAATAAAAGGTTTAACTGAACTATTGGATAACTTAAGGCAACAACAGGAAAAATTAACTGTAACGGAAATAATGACAACTATTTTAAGAGAAACAGGTTACCAGGCAGAACTTGAGGCAGAAAATACACCGGAAAATCAGGTTAGGTTAGAAAATATAAGGGAATTAAGGACTGTTACCATGAATTATGACCGTAGTACTGAAGAACCTAACCTGGGTGAATTTTTAGCACAGGTTGCCCTGGTGGCTGATAGTGATACTTATACTGGTGGTAGTAATGTAGCATTGATGACTATTCATACAGCCAAGGGGCTAGAGTTTCCAATTGTTTTCCAGGTTGCCATGGAGGAAGGAATATTCCCCCATTTCCGTTCACTTGAGGACCCATTGGAAATGGAAGAAGAAAGGCGTTTGTGTTATGTGGCCATGACTCGTGCCATGGAGGTTCTTTATTTCACTAATGCACAGACCCGGACTCTTTATGGTTCCAGTACAAGTAATCCTCCTTCTCGATTTTTGGCTGAAGTACCACCCGATTTGATTGAAGAAGAGGGTAGGAATATAACACCAACTATTCAGTTTGGGTCAAAAGATAGCCAGGAAAAGCAAATCGATCATAACAGTAAAAAACAATTGACCTGGCAGTTAGGAGACAAGGTCGAACATTCCAGTTGGGGTTTGGGTGTTATTGTTAAAGTCAGTGGTGAAGGGGAAGATACAGTTATTGGTGTTGCTTTTCCGGGACGAGGCATTAAACAGTTGGCAGTACGTTATGCACCAATTAAAAAGGTATGAGGTATTATAAACAATTAACCGGCTAAACTCTAGCTATGAGAGAGTATCTAATTTGAAATTGTTGAAGGATATTTTGGAGGAAGTAGATATGACCGAAAAAATGGGTATGGCCGCTGCCCGCGAACGAGTAAAGGAATTACGTCGTGTTATAGAGGAGCACAACTATCGTTATTATGGGCTTGACCAACCGATAATCAGCGACTTTGAATATGATAAATTGCTTAAAGAGTTAATTGATCTTGAAAAAGCCTATCCCGAACTTATAACACCGGATTCCCCTAGTCAGCGGGTAGGTGGGGTGGTCTTAAAAGAGTTTCAACCGGTACAACATGAACAAGCTCTATTAAGTCTGGATAATGCTTTTAATGATGAAGATTTACTTGATTTTGACCGCCGTGTTCGTCAAGCTACCGGTAGTTCAGTGGCCTATGTAGTTGAACCCAAAATTGATGGGCTCTCTGTAGCTTTGACTTATAATAATGGTATTTTTACCTTGGGAGCAACTCGTGGTGATGGAAGGGTCGGGGAAGAAGTTACTGCTAATTTAAAGACTATTGCCAGTTTACCCCTACGTTTGAAGCAATCAATTTCAAAACTGATTGTTAGGGGAGAAGTTTTCATGCCCAAAGCGGCTTTTGCCAGCTTGAATAAAACCCGGGAAGAAGCTGGTGAGCAGCTGTTTGCCAATCCCCGTAATGCTGCTGCAGGATCTTTACGTCAATTAGATACTAAAGTTACAGCTAGTCGCCAGTTAGGTTTTTTTGCCTATCAAGTAATTAGTATTGAAGGGGCAACAATTAATTCTCAGGTCGAGGCTTTAGAATTGATGGCTGAATTAGGGTTACCGGTTGCCCCCTACAGGGTATTAGCACCTGATATAAAGGCTGTTTTAGATGAGGTTAAGGCTTGGACCCCGGAACGCCGGGCTGAATTACCCTATGAAATTGACGGTTTGGTAATTAAGGTAAATGATCTTTCTTTATATTCTACCTTAGGAATGACAACTAGAGCACCCCGTTGGGCTATGGCTTTTAAATTCCCGGCTGAACAGGCAACAACCAGGGTGGAAGATATTATTTTGAGGGTTGGTCGCACAGGGGTTCTAACACCAACAGCAATACTTAGTCCAGTAAGATTGGCTGGAACTACCGTTGGCCGTGCTACTCTACATAATGAAGATTATATTCGTGAAAAGGATGTACGAATTGGGGATACAGTTGTAGTACAGAAGGCAGGAGACATTATCCCCGAAGTAGTGGAGGTTTTAAAAGAAAAGCGTAAAGGTCTCGAAAAGCCTTTTAAGATGCCTGGACGCTGTCCGGTTTGTGGTGCAGCAGTAGTACGTGTTTCAGGGGAAGCAGCCCATCGTTGTACTAATGGCTTGGCTTGTCCGGCACAGGTCTTAGAAGGTATTATTCATTTTGCTTCCCGTGGAGCTATGGATATTCAAGGCCTGGGGCCATCGATAATTACCCAATTATTGGAGTCAGGACTTATCCATGATGCTGCTGATTTATATTATTTAAAGCAAGAGGATCTTTTAAAGCTAGAGCGCTTCGGTAAACAGTCATCTAAAAATCTTATTGAGGCTATAGAACAAAGTAAGCAACAACCTCTGGAACGATTGCTTTTTGGATTAGGCATCCGCTATGTAGGTCAACGGGCGGCTCGGATTTTGGCTAAGCATTTTGGGTCATTAGATAAACTGGCTTCTGCTACTAAAGAAGAAATTATGTCACTATCCGATATTGGGTCAAGTATTGCTAATAGTGTTCAACAATTTTTTGATGAGCCCCAGAACTTAAAAGTTATAGAAAAATTGAAACAAGCGGGAGTAAGGTTAGAAACAAAAGGTACTATTACTACGGAAGGACCTCTTACAGGTAAGACTTTAGTAATTACTGGCACCTTACCCGGTTTATCCCGCAAAGAGGCAGAGGCTTTAATTACTCAGGCCGGGGGTAAAGTCACTAGCAGCGTTAGTCGTAACACGGATTATTTACTGGCTGGGGAAAAACCAGGCTCAAAGTATACTAAAGCAGAGGAATTAGGGATACCCATTATTGACTTGGAGGGCTTAAAACAATTAATTGATTAAATATATTCTTTAATTGAGGAACAGCTTTAAGTAAACATGGGAGGGGGTATTTTGAATGATGGGCTTTCCTTTTGGAGGAGTAGTTAGTTTTTCCTTCTTGTTTATTGCGTTGATTTTTATAGTTACTGGTCTTCTACAATGGTTGTGGAATATTACAATGCCTCAGGTTTTTAACTTAAAACAGATAACATATTGGCAAGCATTCAGAATTTTAATTATTTCGGGTATACTTTTTGGTGGAACAAGTGTTCATTAATTTTTCCTAAATTTCCTTCTTTCTTGCTCTTGATAGGCCCTTTTGCTATAATTAGGCAGAAAATAGCCCAAATAAAGGTGGTTAAGTATTATGGCAATCACTAAAAATGAAGTAGAACATGTGGCTTTATTGGCCCGTCTGAAGCTTTCTTCTGAAGAAATGGAGGCTTATACTGAACAGCTTAATGCAATTTTAGGATATATGGATAAATTAGACACCCTTGATACTGGAAATGTAGAACCTACTGCTCATGTACTACCTTTACGAAATGTTTTCCGTGAAGATGTTGAGCGCCCAGGCCTGGCCAAGGAAAAGGCATTAGCTGGGGCTCCGGAGGCAAGTGAAGGGCAATTCAAAGTACCACGGGTAGTCGGGTAGGAGGTTTGAGAGATGGAATTACATAACTTAACAGTTAGTGAGCTTAGTAAACTATTGGCAAAAGGTGAAGTCAGCTCCGTTGAAGTAACAACAGCAATAATAGACCGGATAGAAGCTGTAGAAAACCGGGTACAGGCATATGTTACTCGAACTGCTGAAAAGGCTTTAGAGCAAGCCAAAGCTATTGACGAGGCTCGTGCTAAAGGAGAAGAATTAGGGCCTTTAGCTGGAGTGCCTATGGCCTTAAAAGACAACATATGTACGGAAGGAATTAGGACAACCTGTTCTTCACGCATTCTTGCTGATTGGGTACCACCGTACGATGCTACTGTTGTTCGTAATCTTAAAGATGCCGGGTCAGTTATGTTGGGAAAACTTAACATGGATGAATTTGCCATGGGTTCTTCTAATGAAAATTCAAGTTTCTTTCCTACTCATAATCCCTGGGATTACGACCGAGTTCCTGGTGGATCCAGTGGTGGGGCTGTTGCGGCTGTTGCTGCCGGGGAAGCATTCTATTCACTGGGTTCTGATACGGGTGGTTCTATTCGTCAGCCGGCTTCTTTTTGTGGAGTAGTAGGTATGAAACCTACCTATGGCAGGGTTTCTCGATATGGTTTAATAGCATTTGCTTCTTCTTTAGATCAAATTGGCCCTATAACCAAAGATGTAACTGATTGTGCTTTAGTACAAAAAGCTATTGCTGGGCATGATGCCCATGATTCAACTTCAGCTGATTTACCTGTACCTGATTATCAGGAGGCTTTAAAAGCGGAAATAAAGGGTTTAAAAATAGGAATACCTAAAGAATATTTTGCTGAGGGGATGGAACCGGAGGTAGAAGAAAGTGTCCGTAAGGCCATTGCTAAATTTGAGGAATTAGGGGCTATTTGTGAAGAAACCTCTCTTCCACATACGGAGTACGCATTACCGGCCTATTATCTAGTGGCTACAGCTGAAGCTTCTTCTAACCTTGCTCGTTATGACGGTGTTAGTTACGGTTTGCGGGTACCTGGTAAGGATATAGTTGAAATGTATATGAATACCCGGAGTGAAGGTTTTGGCCCCGAGGTAAAACGGCGGATTATGCTCGGGACTTATGCATTAAGTTCCGGTTATTATGATGCTTATTATTTAAAAGCCTTAAAGGTACGTACTTTGATTCGCAAGGATTTTGATGAGGCCTTTAAAAGGTATGATGTTTTAGCAACACCAACTTCACCCACTGTTGCTTTTAAATTAGGAGAAAAAGCTGGGGATCCTTTAGCAATGTATCTTTCTGACCTATGCACCATCCCCATTAACATGGCAGGCTTACCGGCAATATCTTTACCCTGCGGTTTTAGCCAGGGACTACCTATAGGTTTACAGTTGATTGGCAAGCCCTTTGATGAAACTACTTTGTTACAAGCAGCGTATGCTTTTGAGCAAAATACTGATTACCACCGGCAACGTCCGGATTTGGGGGTGGCATAAGTGGATTATGAAGCAGTTATAGGTCTGGAAGTTCATGTTGAGCTAAAAACAAATTCCAAGGCTTTTTGCGCATGTACTACATCTTTTGGTGCTGAACCCAATACCCATGTTTGCCCTGTTTGTTTAGGGATGCCTGGGGTATTGCCGGTAATAAATCGCCAGGTAATAGAGTTCGGGATAATGACAGGTTTGGCATTAAACTGTCAGATAGCTCCTTTCTGTAAATATGACCGTAAAAACTACTACTATCCCGATTTGCCTAAAAACTTTCAGACATCTCAATATGATTTACCCCTGGCAAATAATGGCTACCTAAAGATAAATGTTGATGGTGAAGAAAAACGAATAGGTATTACCCGGGTACATATGGAAGAAGATGCAGGTAAACTAGTCCACGTAGATGGTCCTGGGGGAGGTTATTCCTTGGTGGACTATAACCGGGCAGGGGTTCCGTTATTAGAAATTGTATCAGAACCGGATATGCGTTTGCCGTCAGAAGCTCGTGCTTATATGGAAAAACTTCGGTCAATTCTTCTGTACCTTGGTGTATCAGATTGTAAGATGGAGGAAGGGTCTTTACGCTGCGACGCCAATGTATCGGTACGTCCGCGTGGTAGTAAAACCTTAGGAACCAAGACGGAAGTAAAAAATATGAATTCCTTCCGTGCCTTACAACGTGCCCTGGAATATGAAATTGAAAGGCAAATTTCTGTTTTAGAAGACGGTGGGAAAATACAACAAGCTACCATGTCTTGGGATGAAAGTCGTGGCATTACTACAGTCATGCGTACCAAAGAAGAGGCTCATGATTACCGTTATTTCCCCGAACCCGATTTAGTACCTATTGAAGTTGATAATGAATGGATTGAAAGGGTTAGAAAGAGCCTTCCGGAGTTACCTGATGAACGTTCTCAGCGTTTAATTAATACCTACGGTCTTCCCCAATATGATGCTCAGGTAATCACTAGTTCTCGTGACTTAGCAGAATACTTTGATCAGGTAGTAGCGAAATTTCCTGATGCTAAAGTTGTTAGTAATTGGATAATGGGCGATTTTTCACGTTTACTAAATGCAAATAACCTTGAACCTCAAAATTCGCCTGTTCCACCAGAACAATTAGCAGATTTATTACAGTTACAAAAAGAAGGAACAATTAGCGGTAAAATAGCGAAACAGGTACTCGAAGAAATGTTTAAAACAGGTAAAAAAGCCCGCCAGGTTGTTGAAGAAAAAGGTTTGGTTCAAATAAGCGATGCTGATGCTTTAGGGAAAATTGTTAATGAGGTTATATCCGCTAACCCTAAAGTAGTAGAAGACTATCGTAACGGTAAGGATAAAGCTTTAGGGTTTCTGGTGGGCCAGGTAATGAAAGCTACTAAAGGAAAGGCTAATCCAGGCCTTGTAAATAAGTTGTTGAAGGAACAGCTTTAAGGAGGATTTTGTTATTTGTTTTCTGGTGTGTTATTTGACTTTGATGGTACTATTGTAGATACAACCGATCTTGTAATAAAATCTTTTCAGTATACCCTGAAACCCTACTTGAACAGGGAAGTGACTCCGGAGGAGGTTTATCCATACTTTGGAATGCCTTTACGGCAGGCCATAGAGGTTTTTGTAGAAGAAAAAGAAGTGGATGCGGCTATGGCTGTTTATCGACGTTACAGTGAAGAACACTTTGATGATTTGACAAAACTTTGCCCGGGTATACTTGAAGGATTACAGGAACTTGATAAGGCTGGAATAAAGTTTGCTATAGTTACTTCGCGCATGAGGAAAACAACTTTTTATGCTTTAAAATTATTTAATTTAGAAAAATACTTTCCGGTTGTTGTTGCCGTCGAAGATGTTAAAAAACATAAGCCTGGTCCTGAACCGGTTATGTATGCATTACAATTATTAAAACTTTATCCCCATGAAGCGGTAATGATTGGTGACAGCCCCCATGATATATTAGCCGCAAAGGCAGCCGGGGTTACCAGTGTAGCTGCTGGCTGGAGTAAAATTACCTGGGAAAAAGTACTGGCATCTAATCCTGATGTCGTGGTAAATAGTATGAAGGAGTTTACGGATTTTTGTTTAAAAAAATAGGTCTGTTTAAAAAGTATATATTAGGTTAAATTGATAATTATAATTGATAATTATATAAGCAAAAAATGACGGATAGCCTCTGTAGTGTCTGCGGAGCCTATCCGTTTTTTTTATAGATGTATTATGGTCAGGCAATTTTTTATATTAGAAATTTATAAACATTTTTATAGATTAGAAGGGAAAGGGATTAATTATGTTGAAATATACACAATAAATTTTAATGGCTTTAAGTGCAACTCGTACTTTATATCTGCAATATAAATTGTCTATTTATTATAAATATATTTGCCTCAAGTGTTAGGAGGTTATAAGGTGCTTGGAAAGAAAATTCGTGAATTACGCCGGGAACGTGGGATGAGTCTTAAAGATTTATCAGAAAAGACGTCATTAACCTCTAGTTTTTTAAGTCAGGTTGAACGCGATTTAGCTGATCCTTCAATAACTTCTTTAAAGAAAATTGCTGATGCTATGGAAGTTCCTATTTTTTACTTTTTGCTTGACCCTGAGAAACATAGTCCTGTGGTCAAAAAGGAACAGCGTAAAGTTCTACGTTTTCCACAATCACATGTAACCTATGAATTATTGTCTCCGGATTTAAACCGAAACATGGAAGTTATCATGTGCCATTTGGAACCAGGAGCAATTAATAGTGAAGAGTATTTAACACACCCGGGAGAAGAATGTATTGTTGTTCTTAAGGGTGTTATGGAGGTTGATGTTGGCGGAGAAATCTATCGGGTAGAGACAGGTGATAGTATTTATTTCTACTCTAATATTCCTCATAAGCTTTGGAATGCAGGTGAAGAGGAACTTATCTTTATAGCGGCTATTACTCCCCCAGAATTTTAATATTAAAAAATATTAAAGACTTTGTACTTACTTGTTTATATTAGGGGATTTTATAAAATTAATTAGATGTTGATTAGAGGATGGTTGGGTTTAGACATAAAAGCCAATATCCTTTTTTTTTGCATTTAAATTGGGACAAAGGAATTCCTTTGGGTATAAAGCCTGTTTTCCAGAAGTTTTTCTGTTAAAAAAAGCCTGTACCCTTATCTTTGCGATAACAGGCTTTTTTGTAATTTTTTACAGATATTTTAAGCTATCTCTATGCTAAATTGGTCTTATTAAAAAAACTTGGTCTATTATTGTTTAAGATTTATGCGTTTTTTATTAGCAGTTTTTTGTATTGTTTGAATAAACATATCTAAGATATGTTTATATAATTGATTGGGGGATTTTACAAAATTGGATAATGCTGAAAACAATCTAAAAAAGGTAGCAGTCGATTGGTTAAAAAGGCGCGGAGTAACATTAGAGGATATTACTTACTTGGTATATGAAGTACAGAAAAAATATATAACAAATCTATCTATTATAGACTGCCGTGATTGTGTTGAGAGCGTTTTAGAAAAAAGGGAAGTCCAAAATGCTGTTTTTACGGGTATTTCTTTAGATGAACTGGCTGAAAAGGGTTTAATTAGCGAGCCTTTAGCTGATATGTTAAAAATAGACGACAGCTTGTATGGTATTGATGAAATACTGGCTTTAAGTATTGTCAATATATATGGTTCTATCGGTTTTACTAATTTCGGTTACTTGGATAAGGTTAAACCCGGGATTATTGGTAAGGTTAATGAGAAAAAGACGGAAAAAGTTAATACTTTTCTTGATGATTTAGTAGCGGCTATAGTTGCGGCAGCTTGTTCTAGACTCGCTCATCGGGAGCGTGATGGGCTCCTTAAAAATACTTACCATGGGGAGTAAAGTATGGCAATACAAATTACTGACCATAGAAGAATTGTGACTGCTAAAGGTTTATCTTTAACAATTAAGCTTTCCGGTTCACCACTATCTTGCTGTCTATAGGTAAGGTATAGGTAACGGCAAATACCAAATAGTACCAAAGGAACAGTATATATTAGTTGAGGGCTGGCAGCACCCACGAAGGTATAAATGGCGTAAACAACTACAGTTGCTGAAGTTACAGTAGCTATTAATTGGTCCAGTAGAACGAGTGAATACTCAGATAGAATACCGCGGTGAGCAGTAGCATTATCTAGAATAACTATTTCATGGCGTCTCTTACAAAGTGCAATAAAAAGGGATAAAAGAGAAATAGCAATCAATAACCACACCGAAATGGGTACCATAATAGCTGCTGCACCTGCTGCGGTTCTTAAGACAAAACCTAGGGCAATAACGAAGACATCAACAAGAACCATCTGTTTCAAATAAAAAGAGTAGATAATTGTTTGTATCATATAGGCTAGACTTATAAATCCAATTTTCCAACTTAACACAAAAGCTAAAAAAATACTGCTTGCTAAAATAACTGAGGCTGCTGTTACTGCAAGAACAGGTGATAATAGCCCGGCAGCTATAGGCCGGTACTTTTTCCGTGGATGATACTGGTCTTTTTCTCTGTCCACAAAATCGTTAATTAGATATGTTCCACCAGAAAGGAAACAAAAAATGACAAAAACTTCGGTAGTTCGTATTAAAAGTTGTATATTGAGGAGGTTGCCAGAAAAAAGTATAGGGGCAAAGATAAAAGCATTTTTTATCCATTGTTTTGGGCGCATACTCAAAAAAAGGTAGCGCCAGAAGTATAAGTATGATAGTACTCCTGACTGACTAGAAGTTTCTAGTAAACTCATCTGAAAACCTCCACCTTATTTTCTAGTTTTGAACTTCACTTAGATATTTTTGTTTTTTAAGGGTGTTTTTATGTAAAAAGAAGATGGAGGTTTTTTTGCGGTTGTGTTGGTCCCAAAAATTACAGGATATGATTGATAGCATAATTGATTTTTTCCAAGGCCTTTTCAATGTTTTCCATTGAATTAGCATAGGAAAGACGGAGGTAGCCTTCGCCATAACGACCAAAGGAAGTGCCGCTTAAAACAGCAACGCCAGCTTTTTCCAGCAGAATTGTTTCTAATGTATCGCTGGATATCCCTAATTCTTTTATATTTGGGAATACATAAAAAGAACCTTTGGGTGTTTTACAGGTTATTCCTGGAATATTATTAAGGCCTTCAACTATAAAATCACGACGTTTTTTGAATTCAGCTACCATGGCTTCGACACTATCCTGTGGCCCCGTTAAAGCTGCTTGGCCAGCTTTCTGTGTGAATGCAGCGGTACAGGAATTAGAATTTACCATTAATTGCCCAATACGTTCTGCTAAGTCTCTATGCATTAGACCGTAACCTAAACGCCAACCGGTCATAGCATAGGTTTTAGAAAACCCATCTAAAATAATTGTCCATTCCTTCATACCAGGCATGGAGGCAATGGAAACCGGTTTGGTTTCATCATAAATAATGCGATCGTATATTTCATCGGCCAGGACAATGATGTTTTTACCTCTAACCAGATCGGCTATTTCATTTATATCATCGTCTGTAAGTAACCCACCTGTGGGGTTAGCAGGAGAATTAAGTATTAATAGTTTTGTTTTAGGAGAGATAAGAGTTGCTAACTCTTTAGTATCTAACCGAAAGTCGTTTTCTTCTTTTAAGGGAATTGGAACTGCTTTACCTCCCAAAAAATTAATGAGGGATTCATAAATAGGAAAACCAGGGTTAGGATAAATAACTTCATTTCCGGGGTTTATAAGGGCAAGCAGAGAAAAAAACATAATCGGTTTACCACCGGGAACAATAACCACTTCTTCTGGAGTATATTTAACCCCTTTTTGCCTGGTGGCATACGAGGCGATGGCTTCCCTGACTTCTGGCAAACCCGGTGCCGGGGTATAATGGGTGTAACCTTCTTTTAAAGCCTTGATTCCGGCCTTGACTATATTTTCAGGTGTGTTAAAGTCAGGTTCTCCGATTTCCAGGTGAATAATTTCTTTTCCTTGGGCTTCCAGCTCTTTAGCTTTAGCTAGAACCTTAAAAGCAGTCTCTGTACCAAGATTATTCATTTTTTTGGCTAGTAGATTTTCAAACATGTTCAGTCTCCTTTCCTGAAAGGATGGTCTTTTATTTCTATAATCACTAAACTATTACCTTTAATTTTAGTGTGAATTTAGATGCAATTAGTAAAGCAGGAATTTATACCTTTATGTCGTATTTGTGTATTAATCCAGACGGAATTTCTGTTTTTTATTTTTGCTTTTTAAAGGAGTGCCGTTTATGCGTATAGTGGTAATTGGTGCTGGCAAAGTAGGATTCAAACTATCCGAAATTCTTTCATATAGTGGACATGATGTCTTAATCATTGAACAAAATCCGGATAGAATTGCTGCAATAGAAGATAAATTAGATGTTCAGATTGTGTGTGCTAGTTGTTTGGACCAATACCTGGTATGACCCGGCAACTGAAAAACAAGCTGCTCTAAGTCTGTTAGATGCTGGTGCCGACGTTATTGCTCAGCACCAGGATACTCCTGGACCTCAACAGGCTGCACAGGAGAGAGGGGCTTATGCAATCGGTTATAACACCGATATGCGCGAATTCGCCCCTGAAGCTTCTCTAACTTCACCTATTTGGAACTGGGGCCCCTACTACGTCGAAACAGTTAAAGCTGTTAAAAACGGAACCTGGAAACCCGAACAGTACTATGGCAGAATGAAAGACGGTATCGTTGACCTGGCACCATTTAACGATAAAGTTCCTCAGGAAGTTCGCGATTTAGTAAACGAAAAGAAACAAGAAATTATTGATGGCAAGTTCTTTGTCTTCCAAGGACCTATTAAGGACCAAGAAGGAAACCTTAGGGTTAAGGAAGGCGAGAGATTGAGCCATGAGGAAGTCTTAGGTATTAACTGGTTTGTCGAAGGGGTAGAAGGTGAAATTCCTCAATAGGTTTTAAGATAAGTTTGTTAAGCCGTGGTGTGAAAACCACGGCTTTTTTGTAGATTAAAAGATTTTATGAAGGACTTATGTTAATTTTATCGAAATATTATCGAATTGTGTTATTATAGATATTATAGATATTACCCTATTTTGTTAGCCTGCCAGGGGGACATTTTGATGCAAACACCATTAGTTGAAATGAAGGGAATTAGTAAGAGCTTTCCGGGTGTAGTTGCTAACGATGATGTTAACTTAGTCGTTCATGCCGGTGAAGTTCACGCCTTATTGGGTGAGAATGGGGCTGGTAAGAGTACTTTGATGAGTATTCTTACCGGGCTTTATCGACCGGATAAGGGTGAAATATATATTGATGGTCGTAAAGTTAATTTTCGTTCACCCCGCGATGCGATTACATCAGGTATTGGCATGGTTCACCAGCATTTTCGGTTGGTTGCACCATTTACAGTTACTGAAAATGTGGCTTTGGGGCTTAAGGGAGGCCTAAGGCTTAACCTGAATAAACTGGCCCAGGAGATAGAGGATATTTCTAATGACTATGGGTTAGAAGTAGACCCTAAAGCACGTATATGGCAACTGTCGGTAGGGGAGCAGCAAAGAGTAGAAATTATAAAGTTGTTGTACCGCCAAGCAAAGGTATTAATTCTGGATGAACCAACAGCGGTATTAACTCCCCAAGAGGCCAGGGATTTATATCTTACTTTAAAACAGATGGCTGTCCGGGGCTGTGCTGTTATATTTATTACCCATAAAATGCAAGAGGTTATGGAAGCGGCTGATACCATTACGATACTGCGGGCTGGAAAGACGGTAGCAACTGTTGAAAAGAGTGAGACTAATGAAGAAGAACTTGCCAGGTTAATGGTTGGTCGAGAGTTAGCAGGGATAATGGATAAGCCCAAGGCAAAAAAAGGTGATAATGCTTTAGAAATTAAGAATTTAGAGGTTTTAAATGATAAAGGACTGCCTGCAGTCAAAGGCATTTCACTTTCAGTTACGAGTGGAGAAATTCTGGGTATTGCCGGGGTGGCTGGAAACGGTCAACGAGAATTAGCTGAGGCTATTGCCGGCTTAAGAACCTATCAAAAGGGAACTATTACTGTTGAAGGGAAGAAATTAGTAAAAGGGAATCCCTTAGAAGTTATTAATGCTGGTATAGGTTATGTTCCAGAGGATCGTTTGGGAACCGGTTTAGTACCAAATTTAGGAGCCGTTGATAACCTCATTTTAAAAGAATACCGACGTCCTCGTTGGGGTAAGACCTTAATTAATAATCGAGCTGTCCGTTTATGGGCAAGGAAATTGGTAGAAAGTTTTGATGTTAAAATGGCTGAATTAGATGCACCAGTTAAAATGATGTCAGGTGGTAATTTACAAAAACTATTGTTAGCAAGAGAAATTTCTGCAAAGCCGAGTGTTTTGGTAGCTGTTTACCCTACTCGAGGTCTGGATGTTGGTGCTACAGAGACTGTTTACCGCCTTCTTTTAGAACAAAGATCTAAAGGTATGGCAATTCTTTTGATATCAGAAGACCTTGAAGAGATTTTCCGTTTATCAGATCGTATTGCTGTTATGTATGAAGGTAAGTTGATGGGATTGATGGATACGAAAAATGCTGGTGTTGAAGATTTAGGCATGATGATGGCTGGAGTTAAGAGAATGGGGGTCGGTGCCTGATGGCTGTATCTAGTGCCACCAGATCCTTTATTAGATGGGAAAAACGACTTCAACCATCTCGGATCATGTCTGTTATAGTTCCGGTAGTATCAGTAATTCTGGCTTTAATAATTGGGGCTTTCTTTTTAAGTGCTACAGGTTTTGAACCGTTGAAGGTTTATGAAAAAATGTTTAACGGTGCTTTTGGTTCCAGGTATGGAATATCGGAAACTATTGTTAAAGCAGTTCCTTTAATGTTGGCTGGATTAGGTATTTCAGTAGCTTTTAGAATGCTTCTATGGAATATTGGTGCAGAGGGACAACTATACATGGGGGCATTTGGTGCCAGTTGGGTAGCCCTCACTTTTCCCCAGCTACCGGCTTATATTATGCTACCAGCCATGTTTTTTGCCGGTTGTTTGATGGGAGGTCTATGGGCGTTAATTCCAGCCTTTTTCCGGGCTAAGTGGGAAGTAAATGAAGTTATCACGACCTTAATGTTAAATTATGTCGCTATTTTTTGGGTGGATTATCTTGTTTATGGTCCTTGGAAAGACCCGGAGGGATTTAATTTTCCACTAACTGCCTCCTTTAGTGAAGCGGCAACCTTACCAACTATTTTTGGTACACGTGTACATTTGGGACTTATTTTTGCTCTGGTAAGTGCATTGGTTTTAGCTGTTATACTTTGGCATACACGTTGGGGGTATGAAATCCGGGTTATTGGTGAAAGTGCCAGGGCAGCCCATTATGCTGGCATTAATATTAAACGTAATATTATGTTAGTTATGTTTTTAAGTGGTGCTTTGGCCGGGTTAGCGGGCATGAGCGAGGTAGCTGGTATTGCTCACCGGTTACAGCATGGTATTTCTCCGGGCTACGGGTATACTGCAATTATTGTTGCTTGGTTGGCGAAACTTCATCCATTTATGATTATATTGGTCTCTTTCTTTTTTGGGGCACTTATTGTAGGAGGCTATAGTGTCCAAATATCTGGTGTTCCGGCAGCCACTGTTTCCATGCTTCAGGGAGCCATCCTTTTCTTTCTTTTAGGTGGAGAGTTATTAACCTATTACCGTATAAGATTTGGGCCTAAAGTGGGGGATGTAAATGGAAAATAGTATATGGATTGCTACGTTAGCAGCAGCTGTCACAGCTGGAACCCCTATTCTTTATGCTGCTTTAGGAGAAATCCTGGCTGAACGTGCCGGTGTATTGAACCTTGGAGTTGAAGGTATGATGCTGGTGGGGGCAGTAACAGGATTTATAGTAGCTTTCCTTACTAAAAATCCATGGTTTGGTTTTTTTATGGCCTTATTAGCTTCTGGTGCCGTAGCTTCTGTTTTTGCCTTTTTAACTATAAGTTTAAGGGCTAACCAGGTAGTAACTGGTTTAGCTTTAACTATTTTTGGTACGGGGTTAAGTGGCTTCTTAGGCAAGGCGTATATTGGCATACCTTTACCTGTTACCTTTAAAACTTTTGTCATACCTGGACTTTCCCAAATACCGATATTGGGAACTATATTTTTTAAACATGATCCCTTAATTTACCTGACTTATATACTTACACCTTTCTTATGGTATTATTTTTACCATACTCGACCAGGTTTAAATTTACGAGCTATCGGTGAAAATCCGGCGGCTGCCGATGCCATGGGTGTTAATGTTTTTGCATTGCGTTATTTTTATGTTATCCTCGGTGGAATGTTAGCAGGGGCTGGAGGAGCCTATCTTTCATTAGTTTATGCTCCAACTTGGCTGGAGAATATGACGGCTGGCCGTGGTTGGATTGCCGTTGCTTTGGTGATTTTTGCTGTTTGGGATCCATTTAAAGCTTTGCTGGGTTCGTATCTTTTTGGTGGTGTAGATACTTTAGCTTATAGTTTACAGGCGGCAACTGCAGTTACCATACCTTCCTTCTTCTTAAAGATGTTACCCTACATTCTTACTATCATTGTCTTAATTATTTCTACTAGACGCACTGTGATACAACGCATAGGAGCACCAGGTGCTTTGGGTATTCCTTATAATCGGGAAGAAAGGTAAGTTAATTTAAAAATAGTAATTAACTGGAATGTAATAAATATAAATTAATAAGTTATTTATAATTAAGGAGTTATAATAATAAGGAGCAATGAAATATGACGGATGCCTTTGACATCATTGGCCCAGTGATGATTGGTCCATCCAGTTCTCATACGGCTGGCGCTGTACGCATTGGCCGTCTGGCTCGGGCCATTTTAGGCGAACAACCTTTAAAGTGTGAAATTTTGTTACATGGTTCGTTCGCCAGTACATATCGTGGGCATGGTACCGATCGGGCTTTAGTAGCTGGCCTTCTTAGTTTAAATGTTGATGATGAAAGAGTACGGGAGGCTCTCAAAATAGCCTCTGGTAAAGGATTGGAAATAATTTTTAAGACAAAGGACTTAGGAGAAGTTCATCCTAATTCAGCTCTAATTAAATTAAAGGGTAAAAATCAAGAAGTTGAGGTTTTAGCTTGTTCTGTAGGTGGGGGACATGTGGTAGTTAAAAAAATCGACTCTTTTGATGTTGAATTGTCAGGAGATTTACCAACAATAGTGGCAGCCTATCCAGATCGTCCAGGGGTTGTTGCTGCAGTAACCGCATTGTTAGCAAGTGCTGGAGTTAATATTGCTCATATGCGGGTTTCACGGACGGCAGCTGGAGCCCAAGCATTAATGGTTGCTGAAACCGACCAAATAGTTTCCCAAGGATTAGTTACAGCTATAAAAGCCTTACCAATGATGGAAAGGGTGATTCAGATTGAACCCATATAAATTTAACAGTATGTCTGAACTCCTTTCCTTAGTAAATGAAGAAGTAAAAACAATTGCTGATGTTGTTATGCGTTTTCAGGCAGAAGAAGAAGGAAAATCCGAAAAAGAAATTTATGATGTTATGGCAAAAAGGCTCCAGATTATGCGTGAGGCAGCTGATAAAGGAATAAATGAAGATATTTGTTCACCTACTGGCCTGGTTGGGGGTGGCGGCAAACGTTTAGAAGAAAGACGTTTGGCCGGCCTTAGTGTTTCTGGGACAACAAGTGCACGTGCCAGTGCTATTGCAATGGCAGTGGCTGAGGTTAATGCTGCTATGGGTAGAGTGGTAGCTGCTCCTACGGCAGGTTCTTGTGGTATCTTACCCGGAGTATTATTTGCTTTAGAGGCTGAAAAAAACCTTGAAGAAGAGAAGTTAGTTAAAGGATTGTTTACGGCAGCGGGCATTGGGATGATTACAGCTCGACAAGCCAATTTATCCGGGGCAGCCTTGGGTTGTCAAGCGGAATGTGGAGTTGCCACTGCTATGGCTGCTGCAGCGGCAGTAGAAATAATAGGAGGAGAAGCCAAACAGGCAGCTGTCGCTTCAGGAATAGCCCTTCAAGGCCTTCTGGGATTAGTTTGCGATCCAGTTGGCGGTTTGGTCGAAATACCATGCGTCAACCGTAACGCCATATGTGCTGCCCATGCTCTAGCAGCGGCTGATATTGCTTTAGCAGGTATTTGTTGTTATATTCCTTTTGATGAGATTATTACTGCTATGGTTGAAGTTGGGCGTGTTATGCCACCCTCGTTAAGAGAAACAGGAATTGGCGGTTTAGCAGGTTGCCCCTCAGCCAAGAAGTTAATTAAGGATAAATTAGAAAATCTTTAGTTTAAATTATATATAAAAGAAGAGAGACCCTTACTATTTTAAATGGTGAGGGCTTTTTTTGTCAGGGCATAAAGTTGGAAAGAGGTGAATATAGATGACTGATTTGAAAAAAACGCCTCTTTATGAAGAACACGTAGCTTTAGGGAGTAAAATGGCTGAGGTTGGTGGATGGTTGATGCCTATTCAGTATTCAGGTATTATTGAGGAACATAATCAGTACCCTTCGATTAGAGGCAGCTCTGTTTCTTTAAAATGTTAATTTATGTCTTGTAAAACAGGCATAAGTCAAATTGGGACAGAATTGGAGGTTAATATCTGCGGCCGTTCAAGTAGGGTAAAAGTGGAGGGTTTTCCTTTTTATCGACGTTCAAAGAAAAAATAAGGAGGATAAAAAGATGAACGTTCCGGAAAATCTATATTATAGCAAAGAGCATGAATGGGTAGAAGTTAAAGGTAATGTTGTTCGTGTGGGTATTACTGATTATGCACAGGAGTCTTTAGGCGATATTGTCTTTGTGGAGCTACCCCAGGTTGGTGACACGCTATCAGCTGGCGATGTTTTAGGTGTTATTGAGTCTATCAAGTCAGCTTCTGATATTTATGCTCCTGTTAGCGGAAAAGTGGTTAGTGTGAATGAAGCCATCCTGGATGAACCACAGGATGTTAATAATGACCCCTATAATAAGGGATGGTTATTAGAAGTAGAGATGGATAATCAGGATGAGGTTAATGACCTGATGAATGCTTTCCAATACCTGCAACTAGTTAAGGAGGAAAAGGGGGAAGAATAAGCAAGGAAAATAAAATAAATAAATTTATATTTAAGCCGGCAAGCCAGGATTTGCTGGCTTTTGTTATAATATATTATAAGGTTTTCTGGAGGCTTAAATATGTCAACGGAAACTTGGCGACTCTTAGATACAGGCAAATCCGATCCGTATACCAATATGGCCATAGATGAGGCCATTCTTCTAAAACATCAAAAAGGTAAAATGCTACCTACTTTACGATTTTACGGCTGGACACCACCAACAATATCTTTAGGATATTTTCAGGATGTTCATAAGGAAATTGATGTTGAAGCTGTACAAGAAAGAGGTTTTGGATTAGTCCGGCGTATAACAGGCGGACGTGCTGTTTTCCATGATAATGAAGTTACTTATAGTATAGTCGCAAGAGAAGACCATCCTCTAATGACAGGAGGTGTGCGTTCTTCCTACTTGCGGTTATCTACTGCTTTAGTCGAGGGATTAAAGGAACTGGGAGTACCAGCGGAGATCGTTTCCGGGCGCAAAGGAAATTTAAACAGACATACAACTACTGCTTGTTTTGATGCACCATCCTGGTACGAAATAACTTGTAATAGCCGTAAGCTTGTTGGTAGTGCTCAGACGCGAAAAGGCGGTGTTGTACTTCAGCATGGCTCCATTATAATTTCTCTAAATGTAGAAGATTTTTTTAGTGTCCTGAAAATGCCTTCAGAAAAATTACGCGAGTATCTTAAGTCAAAATTCTATAAACAAGCTTGCGGTTTGGAAGAAATTTTAGGTGTCAAAGTGGAAGCCAGGCAGGTTAAGTTAAAAATTAAAGAGGCCTTTACTAAAGTATATGGTATAGAGTTTGTGCCCGGAGAACTGAGTGAAGAGGAAATTACCTTTCTTAAAGAGTTAAAAAATAAATATGCTAGTAAAAATTGGTTAAACGGAAAAAGGAATAATTTATAATATAAGCTAGCAAGAAGGAATTTTAATATTTTATGACGAATTATATTCTTTGGCAGGAAATTTATTATTTTATAAAGAATATATTAGGGATATGCCCAAACGAAAATGTTCAAAGGAGTGAAAGCATGACCAGAAAAATTAAAATTGTCGATACAACATTACGGGATGGTGAGCAAACAGCGGGCGTAGTTTTTGCTAACAGTGAAAAAATACGTATTGCTAAAATGCTGGATGCCATCGGGGTTGATCAGATTGAAGTTGGTATACCAGTAATGGGTGGCGATGAAAAGAAAGCCATTAAGGATATTGTCGATGCAGGTTTAAATGCTAGCATTATGGGCTGGAACCGGGCAGTAATTAGTGATATCCAGCATTCTATTGATTGCGGTTGTGATGCTGTAGCTATTTCAATATCAACCTCTGATATTCATATTAAAAATAAGTTAAATAGCACCCGTGAGAAGGTTATTGAAGCAATGTCTAAGGCATGTGAATTTGCTAAGAAACATAACCTTTATGTATCTGTCAACGCTGAAGATGCCAGTCGTACAGATCCCGACTATTTAATCCAGTTTGCTGAAGCAGCCAAGAATGCTGGTGCTGACCGTTTGCGTTTTTGTGATACAATAGGTATCTTAGATCCCTTTAGTGTTTATGATAAAATCAAATGGCTTATAGATACAGTAGGTATTGATGTAGAGTTGCATATGCATAACGACTTTGGTCTAGCTACTGCTAATACCTTAGCCGGTATCCGTGCTGGAGCCACATGGGCTGGGGTAACAGTTGTAGGATTGGGTGAACGTGCAGGTAATGCTGCACTGGAAGAAGTAGTTATGGCCTTAAAATACCTACACAACATAGATCTCAATTATGATACAAAACAATTCTTAGATTTAGCTAGATATGTATCATTAGCAGCAGGACGTGACCTGCCCAGTTGGAAAGCAATTGTAGGTACCAACATGTTTGCTCATGAGTCAGGTATACATGCTGACGGGGCTTTAAAAGATCCTCGCACTTATGAAGTTATAACACCTGAAGAAGTAGGCTTGGAACGTCAGATTGTAATCGGTAAACACTCTGGTACTGCTTCAATTAAAGCAAAATTTGCTGAATATGGAATTAAACTTTCAGAAGAGGATGCACAAGGTATTTTATCAGAAGTTAGATCAATGGCTGTAGAGCTTAAACGTCCTCTCTTTGATAAAGAGTTAGTCCATATTTATGAAGATTATAAGAAAAACATAGAGACAATGAAAAACGCTGGCTTAGCCTAAACAAAAGTGCGGGCTTAATCTGAATAGTAAACTAACTCCCTGGGGAAAAATAATTTAAAAACTTCTTAGGGAGGTAAAAAACTTTGGGTGATAAAAACCGTAGTCGCTTTATTAGTGACAATAGAACGCGGTTACAAGAAATGCGAGCTGCTGAATATCCTGGTGGGGTTGTAGTAGATCCTGTACCTATTACTTCTGGAGAAGAAGTAACTGTTCTTTACTATGGATTACTTGATAAATCGGGCGCTGACCAGGTATGGATGCGTACCGGTTATGGTAGCTCCAATAACTGGCAAAACGTTTATGATCACCGTATGGAACGTACCGGTTACGGTTGGGTCAAAAACATTAAGATTGAAGATGCTAGTCGTTTAAATATCTGTTTTAAAGACAGTGCCAATAACTGGGACAATAATGGTGGCATTAATTGGAGTTTTGAAATTCATAACGGCGGTCAATAAAATTTTAAACCCTTCACCAATTATGGCGAAGGGTTTGTTTTTTATTCATTCTTATTAAAGTATTGGGCAGCAATTTCCGGGGGAGTAGGATTAATATGAATTCCTGTACCTAACTCAAACCCTGCAACGATAGATAATCTGGGTAATAACTTAAAGTGCCAGTGGTATAATTGTTCTTTTTGTTGTAAAGGGGCAGTGTATAGAACAAGATTAAAAGGAGGATCATCAGCTATTTGCCTGAGCCTGCCTAGTATATCCTGTAGGGTCGCTGCTAACATCTCGAGTTGTTCTTCTTTACATTCATTAAAGCTAGCTTGATGTTGTTGGGGTACTATCCATGTTTCCATTGGAAAACGGGAAGCAAAGGGGCAAAAAGCTATAAAATCTTTGTTGATGGTTATAATCCGAAATCCTGCTTCTAATTCTTTAATTAATAAATCACAAATTAGGCAACTGTTATTCTCATCATGGTAACTTTTTAACCTTTCAATTTCCATCTGGGTCGAAGTTGGTATCAAAGGTGTAGCAATAAGTTGGCTGTGAGGGTGTTCGAGGGAAGCCCCGGCTGCCTTACCATGGTTTTTGAAAATCTGAATGTATTTTAAATTTTTATTTTGTTGTAATTGTCTATGGCGTTGTTGCCATGCTTTGAGAATAAGTGTAGCATGTTCATGTTTAAGTTCACTAAAAAACTTATCATGTTCCGGTCCTTCGATAATGACTTCATGGACACCCATACCATTCATGGAATGGAAGAAGTTATCTTTATTTGTAGAGACTTCAGCTTCAGGAGACAGGGCCGCGTATTTATTTGGAACTACCCGGACTTGCCAGCCCGGAGTATTTGGTTTAGTATCTTTATCTCTAAAACATAGGACTTCAGAGGGGGTTTCTGTTTCGTGACCTGGACAAAAGGGACAATTACTACTGCTATTTTTTCCTTCCTGAATAGACTTAAAACTTGAAGGTCGTTTGGCTCTTTCAGTAGCTATTATTATCCAATTTTTACTTACTGGGTCTTGGCGTAATTCGGGCATACCAGGTACCTCCATAAAAATCACTATGTATTTATGGTTAATTTCCTTAAATTAAAATATGCAGTAATAATATATAGCAGTATTGTACTATCTTTCAATCTGTGAACTACCACCGAGACAAGCAACGGTGGCTTCGTGAGAGATTTGAGGCATATGAGTATTACATAGCATACCTTTTTTAATGTTAACTGGCAAACTGATGCCGTTTATTCTTATACATATGTAATTAGAGTGAAGTATGATAACGGCCAGGTGTTCAGGCAGAGGATCTGGTGATTTTAACAGCTTTAATTTTGGGTATAAGAATGGTCGAGCCTGCCAAACTAAGAAAGTAAAAAACTTTCGAAAAGGTGACGGGTTATGCGTATTTTAATGCTTTCCTGGGAATATCCTCCTAAAAATGTCGGCGGCTTGGCTCGCCATGTGGAAGATTTGGCAATTTCTTTAGCAGCTGCTCGTCATGAAGTTCATGTCTTAACTATTGGTCAGTCTGGAGGGGCTTCTGAAAGAAGAGAAAATGGTGTAATTGTCCATCGAGTAGAACCATACCCCATTCATACCCCTGATTTTATTACTTGGGTATTGCAGTTAAATGCTCGATTCATAGAACAAGCGGTAATTATTATGCGTAAATATGGGCCTTTTCATATTATCCATGCTCATGACTGGTTAGCAGCTGTCACGGCTCGGGCTCTAAAGCATGCTTATAGATTACCTTTAGTTGCAACAATCCATGCTACAGAAGCCGGGCGTAATAGTGGTCTATATAATGAGATGCAGCGTTATATTAATAGTGTTGAATGGTGGCTTACTTATGAGTCTTGGAAGGTTATAGTATGTAGCCAACATATGCGTCAAGAAGTTCAGGGATTATTTCAATTACCACCTGACAAAATTAATATCATACCTAATGGGGTATATACTAAAAAGTTTCGGGTAACTAGTGTTGACCCCCAGGTTCGCAAATGCTTTGCTACATCTCATGAAAAAATAATTTTCTTTGTCGGTCGTCTGGTAGTAGAAAAGGGAGTACAGGTACTGTTAGAAGCAATGCCAGAAATTCTGGAAAAATGCCCAGAAGCTAAACTGGTGATAGCTGGTAAAGGGCCCATGGAAGGGCAACTTAAGAATAGAGCAGGGGAGTTAGGTATAGGTCATAAAGTATGTTTTGCGGGCTATATCGATGACCATACTCGCAACCAACTTTATCGAGCCGCAAGTGTAGCTGTTTTCCCCAGTCTTTACGAACCATTTGGTATAGTAGCTCTTGAAGCTATGGCAGCTGGGACACCTGTAGTTGCCAGTGAAACAGGTGGATTAGCTGAAATTATTACCCATGGTATCGATGGGATGCGGGTATTTCCTGGCAATGTTGGCTCTTTAGCCGATAATATTTTAGCAGTTTTACATGATGAGTCGTTAGCAAAGAAGTTAAGGGCAAATGCCGGTAAATTGGTAAGAGAGGAATATGATTGGACAAAAATTGCCCGGAAGACTAGTGAACTATATCAAGAGGTTTATAATCAATATCGACGCACTTCCTGGCCAGCCCGACCTTCTATAATTGACAGGCTTAGGCAGTTTGCGCCGTTAGTTGAAGAACATTTTGATAGACCGGATACGCCTTTGTCAGGGCGTTATGATTTAGCCCGACGCCGGGCTGCTTTGGTAAATCAAAGCCGGGGAAGAGAGGAAATAAACCAAGAATAATAAGAGCAAAAGGATTGCAAAAAGACCATTCTGGTGTTCTCCAGGGTGGTCTTTTTCTCACATATTTTGGAACCTTTCTCATTTGGAGCCGTCTATATAAATACTCCTTCCATCAGCTTCCTTCTGGAACGTGGGTTGTCAAGTTTCCCGTTTCCTCCGGCAGAAGCCAGATAGCCGTGCTGCTTGCCATATCAGACTATCACGCCAGAAGGTTCCAGGACCTGGCGGGAGATTCCTGCCGTCAGGGTTCCATGGAGATTTAGCAGGGTAAAGATGGCGAGTGGTATGTTGCTATATCTTTGGTCTATGAGACGAGCTTAAACGAGCCGGGCGGCGTAATCGGGGTTGATTTCGGCATCGTCAAGCTGGCCGTCCTGTCCAATAAAGTGTTCTTTGATGGCCGCCAGGTAAGGTGGCATAAAGAACGCTGGGCAGAACGGCGTAAAGCACTTCAGCGGGTGGGCAGGCTTTCCCGCGTCAAGAGGGAAGCTAGTATATTAAAGGAAAACATCCAAGTTAGATTTTGATTTAGCCTGTTGCCAGATTAAAGTTAGAAAACTCTTCTCTGATATATCTCATTGCAGGGCTATAAAGTCCCGTCTTTTTAATGGTTACACATCCTTTTAGGTTTTTGTGTAGGAAACAGCCTTAAGGGGAATACTGCATCCTGAAGAAAAAGTTTTAAATTATGGATGCAGGAGGTAAATAATGAAAGCGATTATCATGGCTGGGGGACAAGGTTCAAGGCTTCGACCCCTGACTTGTAAACGTCCAAAACCGTTAGTACCGGTTGCTAACCGGCCTGTAATGGAATACTGTATTGACCTCCTAAGAGATTTAGATATTAAAAACATAGGGGTAACTCTGCAGTACTTACCAGGTATGATAGAAGAGTATTTTGGCGATGGTAGTGACTTTGGCGTCAACCTAAACTATTTTATTGAGGATAAACCCCTGGGTACTGCAGGCAGTGTTAAAAATGCAGGTTCTTTCTTAGATGAAACTTTTATTGTGGTTAGCGGCGACGCCCTAACAGATTTTGATTTGCGTCCGGCTATACGTTGGCATAAAGAACATGGAGCTTTAGCCACATTAGTACTTACAACAGTCGATAATCCCTTGGAGTATGGGGTGGTTATCACTAATCAAGATAAAAGCATTCGTTCCTTTTTAGAAAAGCCTAGCTGGGGAGAGGTGTTTAGTGATCAGGTAAATACGGGCATATATATCCTTGAACCAGAGGTATTAGATTTGGTACCTGAGGGGGAACAATTTGATTTTAGTAAAGAGCTTTTTCCCCGTTTATTAGAGGATAGAAAGCCTCTATATGGGGTAACAGTATCCGGTTACTGGTGTGATATCGGCAACCTTACCCAGTATCGACAGGCTCAAGAAGATATATTGAGTGGTAAAGTAAAAGTAAAAATTCATGGTGAGAATAATAACGGAATAATAATGGGCGAAGGGGTAGAAGTTGATCCCACTGCCCAGATTAAAGGTCCTGCCTTATTAGGAGATTTCTGCCGAATTGGACCCAGGGCTGTAGTGGGGCCTTATTCAATTCTTGGGCCATTTACTCGGGTTGAGGAAGGTGCCAGTATCAAAAGGTCCATTACCTGGGATAATGTCTCTGTTGGTGCAGAATCTTCACTGCGTGGAGCAGTGGTATGCAGTCGTTCAAGCCTTAAAAAGCGGGTTCAGGCTTTTGAAGGTGCTGTTATTGGTGATGGTAGTCAGATTGATGCCAAGGCAGAAATTCGGTCAGATGTCAAAATATGGCCTGAAAAGTGTTTAGGCCAGGATACGGTGGTTGCTGAAAGCGTTATTTGGGGTCGTGGCACGGTTCGCCCCTTATTTGTTGGTAGTCAATCTCCAGGATATATAGATGGGGACTTAACGCCAACACAGGTAACTCGTTTAGGTTCTGCTTTTGGAGCAACTCTAAAGCCGGGGGATATGGTTGGTATTAGTACTTTTCCTGGTGGGGTTGGCGAAATACTTCATAAGGCTATAGCTGTCGGTTTGATAGCTGCAGGAATTAGAGTAGCTTATTTGGGTGAGTTATTAACTCCTGTCCACCGTTTTGCTGTACGTTCATTAGAATTAGCTGGTGGATGCCATATAAAGCAGGATCCTGTTAATCCCAAAAAGGTTTGGTTACATTTTGTTAATGACCAAGGCCGTGATCTAACACCGGGAGCAGTAAGGAAGATTGAAAATCTTTATTGGCGTGAGGATGGTCGCCAAATAAGAGAACTTTATCCCAGTATTAATTTTGGAGCTTTAACAGATGCTTACCGTGACTGGTTACTATCAACCCTTACAAATGATGCACTACAAAAATGGAAACTAAAAGTGGCCCTGGGTGGTCAAGGAAATGTTTCAAACCTGATTGGTCAGGTTTTACAGCAAGCTGGTGTAGATGTTATTCGTTTAGATTTTGATCCAGAGAAGAATTGGTCTTCAATTAAGAAAGACTTAACCTTTTTTGCAACAGAGATAAAAAGATACGACGCCGATTTAGGAGTAGCCGTTGATCTAAATGCTGAAGATTTAATTCTATTTACTCGAGATGGGAATAGACTGACTACCGGTCAACAGGCTGCCTTGTTAGCACGTGTATATTTGGAATTAAATAATAAAGCAAATAACCTTGTTGCTCCCGTAATGGCTTCAAGGGCGATAGATATTGTGGTAAACCGTATGGGGAAAGAGGTAAAAAGAGTAAAAAACCACCCTGGAATTTATCAGGAAGCAATGGATAATAAACAGCTATTTCTACAATCAGACTCTATAGCTGCTCTCTTGCAAATTCTACAGTGGCTGGCAACCCAGGAAAAACACCTTAATCAGGTGTTACCGGAACTACCGAATATATATACAGCTACACGTGTCGTTTGCTGTCCTTGGGAAGCTAAAGGAAGGGTTATGCGTACTCTGATTAATGAAGAATCATCTCAACAAATAGAGCTTTTAGACGGTGTTCAGGTGGCTAATGATAAAGGTTGGACTTTAGTGTTACCTGATGGAGAAACCCCCAATTATCATATTTACAGTGAAGCTTTTTCTGAAGAAATTGCTGAAGAACTGGCAAGTTTTTACGAAGAGCGACTTAAACAATTGGTTAATGGGGAAAAGGTTTAAAGATTCGGCCTTTAAGTGTTAAAATTTGAGCAGCGAGTTTAGAGGCTGTCCCAAAAGGGTATTCCCCAAAAACATCCCGTATCACTGTAAAAGTGGTACGGGATTAACTATTAATGACGCTATTTTATTAAAAAAGGCTGTTGACCTACTACTTTGTCAACAGCCTGACCCCTATAGTAACATCGTTGCTATAGTTTATAAAACTTGATTAACTTGCACTAGCAAAAATGCGGTAATTAATATCTGAAAAGATATTATTTTTGTCTTCAAGGTCTTTTATTTTTTCGCTATTATCATTTAAAGAGTTGTTATCTATATAATGTTTTATATCCCAAAAGTTTGATAAGTGTTGTTTTGTCCTTGTTACAGCATAATCAACCATTGTTCCTGTTTTCATGATAAACGCCCAGTCACTGCTTTGGGCCACAAGTAATTCTCTGGCAGCTTGATTTAAAGCTCTTAATAAAATTCCTTCAGCACTGGGATATTTATTGGCTAGATTAATCATTTCTTGAGCTGCATGGTGCAAGTGTCTATATATCCAATCATTAGAGTTATCCAGCCAAACTTCATTGTAACCGTTAGCTCCCCAGGTTGACATACAAGGGGTAGAAGGTTGATTATTTGGGAAAATCTCTAAGTATTCTTTAGGAGTAATAAACTCAAAAGGTTTATGGGGTAAATTGGCTGCTTGCTGGAATAGGGATTCCAGCCATTGAGGTCCTTCAAACCACCAATGCCCAAATAACTCAGCATCATAGGGACAGACAATTACAGGGGGTCTATCCATATATTCACTTAAATGTTTAATCTGATGTTCACGATTAAAAATAAAGTTACCTGCATGTGTATTAGCCTTAGAAGAAGCCCAGTCAGGGACATAGGGTTCTTTATACTGCGATTTTCCGGTAATGCGGTAATATTTCATTCCTGTGTCAAGGCGTATACCTGAAGGATGGATGTAATTTTTAATGTAATCATAATCCAGTTCATGTCCAATGTCTCGGTAAAATTCCCTGTAATCAACGTCCCCTGGGTAGCCCTCATCAGCACTCCAAACCTGTTCGGAGGATTCTAAATCACGCCCAAAGACAGCTACTCCTGAAGGAGTATAAACTGGGGCAAAAATACTGTATCTTGGACGGGGATTAGCATATAACAAACCATGGGCATCTACAAAAAAGTATTTAATCCCATAATCCTTTAATATAGCATCATCACCAGGGTTATATGCGCATTCGGGTAACCATAGACCTGATGGGGGTTTACCAAAAAGTCGCCGGTGATTATTAACAGCAACCTCAATCTGAGCTCGGGCTACCTCGCGATGTATTCCAATTAGAGGTAAGAAGCCATGAGTTGTACCACAGGTAATTAATTCGACCTTGCCGCTGTCCTGTAATTCCTTAAAAGCCTTTATTAAATTCCAATTATATGCTTCGTAAGTACGATAAGTATTTTCAAATATATCTTGGTACATACGGGCAATTATGTGGAAACGAGGATCATTCTTAGTACGCCAAATCTCTTTAGCAGCTAGTTCACGTAATCTTGTTAAGTAATCATAATAATGTTCTTGGATAACAGGATCAGCCATCATAGATGTCAAAGGTGGACTTAACGAAATAGTTATTTTATAGGGCACATTATCCCGATTTAAACGTTGACAAACATGGATTAAAGGAATATAAGTTTCTGTTACTGCTTCGTGATACCACTTTTCAGCTATGGAAAAGTTATCTTCAGGATCACGGACATAAGGTAAATGAGCGTGAAGAACAATTGCAACATAACCTGGAGGCATATTATTAATTATCCTTTCTTTTTGAGTATTAAAGGGAATAAACGAACCTTATATTTTATAAGGTTCGCCGTTATTCTTCTTTAAAAAGTGTAAATGAGCTACAACTTGTTGTGCTACAAGTTGGACTTGAACCAGGATATTTTTTATTTGTAGTATAACGTGAAACAGCTTCCCAACAGACTTCTACGGGTGGCCATAAAGGATCAATTTCATTACTAGGTTGATCAGCTGGAGTTGTAACAATATTTGATCTGGCTATAGTTATAAAACCATGGTTTGGAATCCATCTTCCTAAATCAATACAATAGGTACGATTGGGTTGGCCGGTGTTAATATACCAATTATCAGCTAAATCAGTAATGGCTATTTCAAAAAATGGGGCGTTTAAAAAATCATAGGGATGATTTGTAAGGTCATAAATTCTTAAGACTGGATGCGAATTATCCCAGTTTGTGCCATATTGACGTTTTAGATTTTCTATAGTGGCATCACTTATTTCCCAATAGGAATATAACCAATAGGGATCTTTTACCATTAAAACAATCTCATCTTTACCATATTTATTTGGTAGTTCTTGTGGAGTTGGTGCTGTTTGTGGTTGTGATGCAGGTAAAGGTTTTGCTGCTGGGGACTGTGTTTTCTTACCTTGGAAGCGCCAATAAATAAATCCTGCTATTAGCAAGACGAATAATATCGAAATTAAAATAATCATTTTAGAAATCCCCACTCTCCAGTAGAATAATGCTGAGATTCATTGCTTATTATATCCATCTTCGTATAGTTTATTGCCGTTAAGATGAGGAAATAAAAAACAGCGGTATAACAAGTGGCATAACGTCCAATTAATTTTTAAATAAGACTTTTTAATGTTGACCTCTTTTGTTTAATTGTGTCAGTATAGTTAGAGGTAAAATAAATAAAAATATTTTTGAAATTTTTTTTATAATAACAAGAGAGGTGATTTTAAGTGGAAGGGGAAACCGGAAAGATACCCTGGCGCTTAGGGGAAAGTTTTTTAGTTTTATTAGGTTTAATAATAGCCGGGTATGGATCAGGCATTTTAATAAGTTTATATGGTACCAGTTTACCCTTAAGTTATCGATACTTATTAGTAAGTATTGCCCAGGCAGTTGCTGTTTTTGGGCTGTTGCATTATTTCTTACGTATTAAAAGAGGTTTAGGTTTTGAAGTATTAGGTTTTAGCTTTAACGATTTAGAAAGGGTTGTTAATTGGGGAGTAGGAGGCGGTCTGTTTCTTTTTACATCAGTTATTTTAATTGGTGGGATTATCCAATCATTTTTACCTGATCCTGCTCCACAACCATTTACAGATTTAATTGTTAAAGCCAAACATCCCAAGGATCTTATTATTCCATTTTTGATAGGAGTTGTCATAGCACCACTGACTGAAGAGGTTTATTTTAGGGGTTTTCTTTTTCCTGCATTAAAAAAACGTTTCGGTTTACTTGTCGGTATAACAGGTAGTAGCATATTTTTTTCTTTACTTCATTTTGATTTATTACGTTTTATACCTCTGGCTATCGGGGGTATAGGTCTTGCCTATCTTTACAATAAAACAGGTAATATCCTAACCTCGATAATAGCTCATGCTACATGGAATTCAATAATGTTACTTTTATTAGTACATTTTTCATTAAAGTGGTTTTAAATATGGAAGTTATAAATATTACAGGTTTAAACCATGAAGGGGCTGGCGTTGGCCGTTTAAATAATGGTAAGGTTGTTTTTGTTCCTGGGGCCCTGGTTGGAGAACAGGTAAGAATCGAATTATTGGTTGATAAAAAGAAATATGCCTTGGGTCGTCTTTTGGAAATAGAAGTTGCTTCCCCGGACCGAGTAGCACCTTCTTGCAGTGAGGGTTCTTGTGGTGGCTGCCAGCTACAGCATTTAAGTTATAATGAACAGCTTAAATGGAAGCAGCAAAAGGTCATTGATGCTTTTAAACGCATAGGCGGCTTTTCTGATATTGAAGTTTTACCGGTCTTAGGAATGACTAATCCATGGAGATATCGTAATAAGGTTCGACTACATGTAAGTAAAGGTCAATTAGGTTTTTACCAGCCGGGAAGTCATGAAGTAAACCCCTTAGCTAATTGTTCACTTTTACCTTCACTGATGTTAGAAGTCGCCCGGTTTATAAATGAGCTGTTACCCAATTTATCTCCAGGTTTAAAGCATGTTACTTTAAGACAGGGTTTAAAAACAGGAGAAGTTTTAGTGTTCTTAGAGGTAGAGCAGGGATGGACTGAAGGGAAAAGACTGGCCAAAGAATTAAAAAATCATTTTTCGAGTTTAGTCAGTGTAGTTGCTGGATTTGAAGATAAAAAGAAATCATTAGTAACCCTAATAGGTAGAGATTATTTAATAGAAAAGTTAGGGAATTTTACTTTTCATATATCACCTGATACCTTTTTTCAGGTTAATACAGTTCATACAGAGGTTCTTTATAACCAGGTGAAAGAGTATGCGGAACTGGAAGGTGAAGAAGAGGTTTTAGATGCCTACTGCGGCAGCGGGTCTATTGCTATGTGGCTAAGTTGCAAGGCAAAGAAAGTCACCGGGGTTGAGGTAGTGGCGCAAGCTATAAAAGATGCCGGGCGAAATGTTGTTTTAAATGATATTGATAATATTGAGTTTCATACAGGTCAAGCTGAGGTCTTATTACCCCGTCTTGCAGAAAAAGGGTACAAACCCCAGGTAATTGTTCTTGACCCGCCAAGGGCCGGTTGTGATCGTAGGGTATTAAAAGCAGTTGAAAAAATGAAACCTATTCGAGTGGTTTATGTATCTTGCAATCCGGCAACTTTAGCCAGGGATGTTTCATACTTAAGCGAAAACGGTTATGTACCTGCAAAAGTACAACCTGTTGATATGTTTCCGTATACACATCATGTGGAGTGCGTAGTATCGCTCAAAAGAATACACAGCCTTTAAAGCCTTGCCATGCAAGGCTTTAAGGGCTTTTGGGAAGAAATGTATATGTTCTCATGTACGAAGGAAGAAAACGGCCTGCCCCCCCTAAAATAGGAGAATATCCACTTAAAACTTAAAACTACAAAAGAATACAAACTTTTTAAGACTTGCCTATGCAATCAATTGTCTGCCGGAAATACGGTTACTCATAAAATTAATATAAAATTGCTCAGGTACTAAATAGTTTATACCGCTTTGCGAAGTTTATTTAGCCAGGTATGTATAGTATTAGGTGATATTTCATGCCTACGAGCTACTAAGGCTACATTACCTGTTTCCTGGCATTCTTTTAT
>JASKKH010000068.1 GCA_030154265.1 Clostridia bacterium | reverse complement strand
ACCCCACAAGGTGGCCCATTGAGTCCGCTCCTGGCAAATATTATGCCGGATGAACTTGATTGGGAATTAATGCGCCGAGGGCATAAGTTTGCTAGATATGCTGAAGACTGCAATATCTACGTCAAAAGCCGTAGAGCAGGCATAGGGTTATGGAGAGTGTCAAATGATTTGTAGAAGGAAGACTGAAACTAAAAGTTAATCTGCAAAAGAGCGCGGTAGACCGCCCGTGGAGACGTAAATTTCTTGGATTCTCCTTCACGTTTCACAAAGAACCAAGATAAGGCTGTCACCGAAAACGATCAAGCGATTCAAGAACAGGATACGCCAACTGACGAGCTGCAGTAAGAGTCAATCCATGCAGCAAAGAATTGATAATCTTAATACCTACTTGATCGGTTGGAACGGGTATTTTAGCTTAGCTGATGCCAGGAGTGTACTTCAGCACCTTGAGAACTGGCTGCGCCGGCGGTTACGCGTGTGCTATCTCAAGCAATGGAAGAAGCCAAAGACTAAGAAACGAAATTTGGTGGCACCAGGAATACCGCCGGAATGGGCGTCACTCATTAGCCGATCCCGTAAAGGTTACTGGCGGTTGTCCAACACACCGCAGGTTAATAAAGCTTTCGGCCTCGCTTTCTAGCGAGAACAAGGGCTTAAAAATTTAGTCGAAAGGTATGATTATCTTCGTTCCACAACATGAACCGCTGTATACCGAACGGTTCGTACGGTGGTGTGAGAGGGCGGGGGTTAGTCACCCCCTCCTACTCGATTTGATATTGACAAACGGCCTATTTCTTTTTTTATTTTTGTACTAATTTTTCCTTAGCTTTAACTAATTTTGTTATTATCCAATTTACTGGTGTTGATATGTTATATTTCTTACCTAAGCTACATATTGCACCATTTAAGGCATCTATTTCTGTATGACGGCCAAGCTGAATATCCTGAAGCATTGAGGCATGATGGTTTGCAGTGACAGGAACTAACTTACTATAAAAATCTTCTAGATAAGCCTCAGAATTAGGCCAGGAGATTTTTTCTCCCATAGCTTCTAGTACATTAAAAATTTCTTCAATAATTTTGTTCATGATTTTTTGTGTATCTTCCATTTCTGCCAATTTACCGTAGTTAACCTCGAGAATAGCACCTAAAGAGTTTAAGGCTGAATTATAAATTATTTTTTCCCATACAAACTTCATAATTTCATTTGAAGCTCTACATGGTATGCCAGACATATTAATTATGTTCGCTATGTTTCCTAATTCCTTAAGGGGTATTAGATTTTCTGGTGATCCTATAAGGACATCATCAGCAATTACAGTAACTTTAGAATAACCTGGATTTATAGTTTCTGCTCCAAATATAATCCTACTTACAATAATATTTTCTTTTTTTACATAGGCTTGGGCTTTTTCATAGTTACCAAACCCATTTTGAGCAAGGATTATACGGGTCTTGTCTTTTAAAATACCTTTTAAATTTTCCAAAGCTTTTTCAGTATGAAAAGATTTAACTGTTAATATAACAAGATCAAAATCATTTTTAAGTTCGTTTGGTGAGGATACTATATTTTTTAATTGGGCAGAGTGCTTCCCCCATATACCACAGACTTTTACCACTTTATTTTGTACCTTTTGAACCATTTCTTGAGTATCAACAGCAGATACATTATGGCCATTTTTTTGTAAAAAACAACTAAAAACAGTGCCTAATGCCCCTAGGCCCACAACTAGAATTTTCATAAATGTCCCCCTTTTTTTGTTTTGTTCTATGTCTAATAAATTATTTTACTATAAAATGTATTTCAATGCTTTTAAAAGATAAAAACAGACTGTTTTTTGCAGCCTGTTTTTGTACACCAAGCATGGGTGCCATCTTATAGAGTGAGAGTCATAAAATATAAATTATCTTTTTAAATTTAGTTGGGCTTTACGGTCGCCTTCTTGAGCCAATTTCTCTTCATTTAATTTTACTATCTTACGTGCTTTATTTTCAGTTTTAGTATTTTCTGCTTTTAAGCTGTTATCATCTGTAAGAGCCATTTCTTTTGCTGTTTCCCATTTTAACTTATCCAGTTGATTTTTTGTCCGTAATTTATCATTACTTTTTTTATGACCCATAGTATCACCTCTAAGACTAACATGTCAGAAGAGGCAAGAAACTATGTATGTTTTTGTTGTTATTGTTAATAAATTATTTATAAATAGTATTTAAGACTTTTAGCCAGTAATCTTGAATTATACTTTGACCATAAGTTAATCCGGGAACTGCCCAACGTCCATTTAATTCTTGCCAAGTTGGAGCACAACCGCGTTCTACTAGATTAAATCTTGGGTCATAGAGTACCTTTCCAGGAGGTAATGGGTCTTTACATGCATAGGCGTAGAGGTGTTGTATATGTGCTTCAACACCAATTTCCGGAGAAGCAAAAATAGCTCCGTGTACACCAGGTTCAAAATCAACAAGAGAGGGATCTGCCCCGTTATAAGATTCATTACCAGTACTGGGGACACCAGTAGCCCCTAATCCACAATAATTATTTTGAAATGGTTTGACAATACCTGTGAATTGCCAATAACCAGTTTCTTTAGCTGCTTGACAAAATGCCAAGTCACCTCGAATACCATATTCAGCACCGATTCTTATATAAGTTTCAGCCAAATTCGGTATGGGGATAAATTTTTCTTGATATTTTTGTTGTAAACTAGGAATTTTTGATTCTACCCAAGCTTTAAGTTGATCTGCAGTAGCTATAGATTCTCCTTGGATAGGTATATCTGCCGTGTTAACTACTGTTCCATCGGGTAGGGTAATTTCCTTTTCATAATTATTAAGTAGTTCTAAAAAAGTTTCAAATTGCTCAATTTGTTCATTACTAAAATCTGACCTTTTCATGTTAAGGAGTTCAGCAGAATTTATTACTCTTTTATCTAATAACCTTAAGTTGGTTTGGTAAGAAGCAAGCTCTTCAAATAATGGATCAATTAATGGCTCAATTTTGTTAGAACTAATTAGAACTGTTCGAGTTGATTGTTCCCAACTAACTTTACAACCTAAAGCTTCGCTTATTGCTCTAAAGGGAAGTACTGTACGACCATTTATTATGAATGCCTGGCCATAATCAGGTGGTATAGTTAGAATTGCTCCATTTATAACAATTTCAACTTTTTCTATGTTCCCAGATCTTTTAGGGATTATGTAATCATTATTTTCTGAAGTTATTATTACCCGTTTAGTTTCAGGTTTCCAGTGTACTGAGAATCCTAAATTTTCACTTATAACTCTCAAAGGGATATAAGTTCTACCTTTACTAATAAATGCTTCTTGATCTCCAGTAGGTATGTTTACAGGTTTATTATCAATTATAATATTAACATTGGTATTTAAAGATGAAGCTTGTACTGGTGAATTGCATGTAAATAAAATGCTGCATAATATGAATAGCGTTGAAATAAATTTTTTAAAATACATACAAAATAGACATCCTTTCTAGCTAAATTTAATAAGTACAAATTGATTTTACTCAAAGTCATCTAATAAACTATTCGACAACTATTCGACATTTAAGTCTATATTCCTTTGAAAAAATTTAAATTCTCCTATAATGTAAATCTTATCTAGAACACAAAAAGGAGCTGTCCCAAACAAATTTGGGTAAGCTCCTTTTAAACTTTAGTTTTAAGTAATAACTAAATTTTTTCTATAATTATCTTATCACCGTCTTTAACTTGATTAAGTTTTTTAAGATTATTTTTAATTTTACTGAATATATTTACTTCACTTGCTGCTCTTATTTCATTTCCTGAACTTGCTGGTGTTGGACCGAAGAATATACAAAAAACTTTCCCCGGTGGCCAGTACCCTAAGTCACCTACAGAAACTACATCAAAAGATTCGGGCTCAAGCTCTGTATTTACTGAAGTTGGAAAATATATTTCGTCTCCCCAGCGCCTAGCTATGCCTTTTATAGGAAGTGCTTGTTTCATTAAATGTCCTGTTGGGGTGTCGTTAATAATACCATCCCAAGAATAAGATCCTGATTTTATTTTGATTTTAATCATATATTTTAATTTTACCTTCCTTTAAAAAATCTGCTTTGTTAACTAGATTTAGGTATAAATCTTTATTAATCCTCTTTTTAACCTTTTTGACTGAATAATTTCAATATATATAAAGGAAACAGTTTCTTTAACTTAAATGTTGAAAAATAGACCAACTAACCTCATAATAAGAAATATAGTTTAAAGGTACTTTGCTATTAGATCAAGTTTTAATTTTACTTAGAGGGAGCGGAACCATGCAAGCACCTTTAGGAAGTAGTAAGGAATATAGAATTATTCAAAGAAAGCCAAATACTAATTGGAATGTTTGGTGGCGGCTTTTACGCCCTCATACACTTACAGCATCTTTTGTTCCAGTTTTCATTGGAACAGCCCTTGCCTTGCTTACAGGGCCAATAAATATATATCTTTTTTTAACAATGTTACTTGCTTGTATACTTATACAGGCAGCAACCAATATGTTTAATGAATATTACGATTTTAAACGGGGGTTAGATACAGCCGAATCAGTAGGTATTGGCGGAACAATTGTAAGGGATGGCGTAACACCCAAATTTGTTTTTTATCTTGCAATTGCATTTCTAGCATTAGCGACACTCTTAGGAGTATATATCTGTGCAAATAGTAGTTGGTGGATTGCCTTGATAGGCATTGTGTGTATGGCTGTAGGATATCTTTATACAGGAGGCCCATATCCTATTGCTTATACCCCCTTTGGCGAATTATTTGCTGGGTTGTTTATGGGATTAATCATTATATTAATTTCATTTTTTATTCATACAGGTACAGTTACCTTAGATAGTGTATTGGTGTCTGTGCCAAGTACTATACTTATAGGTGCAATTTTAATGGCTAATAATATACGTGATTTGGATGGAGATAAAAAAAATGGACGGCATACTTTAGCAATAATTCTTGGTAGAAACAATGCAGTTAAATTTCTAGCAGGTATGTTTATTTTTTCTTATATTTGGACTTGCTTTCTTGTATATCGACTTCAATCTCCATGGCTTCTTTTAGTGTTTGCAAGTATACCTAAGGCTTTTAATGCGGTAAAAGGTTTCCAAGGTAAGACTCTACCAATTGAAATGATGCCGGCTATGAAAGCTACTGCAGAGACAAATACAAGTTATGGTTTTTTATTAACGATTGGTTTAATCATAGGGTATTTTTTATAAAAACTTTAGATTAAATATAAAAACAACCAAAAACGAAAGCCTCGGAAGGTGATAATTCCAAGGCTTTTTTTATTTTTAAATTATATTGTTTCTTTATAGCTTTTTCTGGTTACTTTTAAATGATTAACTCCTGCTTCGAAGTCTATATTTAATTTAGATTTAGCAGTTTCATAGTTCGGAGTTACATAAAAGTCACCTTGATAAACAAATCCTGCTTCTAATAAGTTGTCTTCGCTTAATGTTGTGTCTAGTCTTATTTTTGTTTCTATATTCTCGGGGATAAAAAGTTCTATATCGCTTGCTCCAGTCTCGATATTAATCTGGGAATTTGGTGCTTTATTACCGAAGGTGAGCATTAGTTTACTTGCTACTGCTTTTAAGTTCATTTCAGGAATATTTAGGTCAATGTTTGCTTTTGCTGCTCCTACGTTTAAATTAAGTTTCCATAAAAAGTAGTGTCCGGTATAATGGAGTAAAATTGGAGCCTGAAAGCAGGAAGGGCCACCGTCCCTCTGGTAATGGGTATTTGAGAAAAAAACTTAACCGGAGGAATGAACGATGCCCAATACCAAGTTACCATAGACGGAGACATTTTGCAGCAGCTTTTTCAAAAAGATGAGGGTCTGGCCAAGCTGGTCGAGTAAGTCTAGAATCAGGTCCTTGAAGCGCAACTAACTGAACAGCTTCAGGCCGCTCCTTACGAGCGTACCGAGACACGTCAGGGATATCGTAATGGTCATA
>JASKKH010000023.1 GCA_030154265.1 Clostridia bacterium | reverse complement strand
CAACGCTTTAACACGACAGTATCGGCGATTATTGCTGCCAATCCGGGCCTGGACTGTAATAACCTGCAGATCGGCCAGGTAATCTGTATTCCCGGTCCCTGTGTTTGCCCTCCTGGTACCTTCCCCTACACCATTAAACCTGGTGACACCTGTTACTCACTGGCACAGCGCTTTAACACGACAGTATCGGCGATTATTGCTGCCAATCCGGGTCTGGACTGTAATAACCTGCAGATCGGTCAGGTAATCTGTATTCCTTGCTAAGAATAGACCATCAGTATAATCCTGTTGTATCTAAGAAGGGGTAACAGAATTTATACAGGTGCTCTGTCATTAGCTCAGTCATAGATGTCTCTCTCTGTATAAAGTCTATATATAAGTAAAGTCAAGGGTATTAATAAAATTAAATTGATAACGCGCCTGAAGGATATATCTCCAGGCGCTAGACCGGCTTTTGCCGGTCTTTTATATTCTGCCTGGCCCATCAGTATCTTTTACCTCACTTTGGAAGAGAAGACCATCATCCTCATCTCCTCTTTCGTAAGGAATGGCATCTACATCTTCTGTTGAACTCCTATCTTCATCCCAATTGATATAAGTATTTTCGTAATCTAAAACACTACCAATATCAGACGGGGAATTTGAAGTACCATAACGAGCAACAGCTTGCCAAGAGTCCTCTCCGTCAAAGCCGATAAAATCATCCTTTACATTATTATCAACAAAATCTCCAAAAGGCTGTTTTAATACATCTTGTTCAATAGGTCCAGAATAGTCATAATCATCTCCACCCTTTTCAAATTTGTCTCTGCATTTACTACATAATGTGGTTTCAGGTATTGCTTCTAACCTTTGTATATCAATTGGCTTGTTACAATTTTCACAGATTCCATAGGTATTATTTTCAATTCGTTTTAGAGCATCATCAATTTTTTCTAATTGTATTGTTGCATTATCTCTTAAGGCTAAATCTTTACTACGTTCAAAAGACTCCTCCCCCACATCTGCAGGATGATTATCATAGGTAGAAAGTTCACTAATGCTATCGCGTAGAGAGCTATTTAAACCTCCTTCATTAAATGTTTCCAATAAGTCTTCATATTCTTTACGTTCTTGTAGTAGTTTTCTTTTAAAATATTCTTGTTTATGCCGTTCCAACCACTTCACCCCATTTATTGTAAAACTTTTTATTTCTGCAACATGTTAATAATAAGTTGCCCTGAGATGAAAATAATAATGAATCCAAATTGTTTTTCTTTAATTTCCCTTATTAATATCCCAATTTTTTTCAGTTAAGAAAAAAACTCCATCTACTTGTTGTAAGACTAATAACAGCACGTTAAGAGAATTTCTTTTATCAAGCACTAAGGAAGGCAATTGTAATTCACATATTTATCCAACTTTACATATTATATACCATCAGATGGAAAAAGGGGGTAATAATGGCTAAGAGTCTAGGATTTAACTTCTTTGGTGGTTATTTTGGTGCTTTCTTTCTATTCTTAATCCTTATTCTATTATTTGCCGGTGTCGGTTATTAATTAACACCAGCATATTAGTTACCCCATAGAAATTCTCCTTTTTACTTTCCCGGACTCTGTCCGGGAATTTTTTTAATTAAAAAGCCTGTAACCACAAGGTTACTTACAGACCCAAGAGGAGATTTAGACACCAGTCATATTTCTGCACTCAGTTGCACATTGGCGGCATACCTAGCACATTTTTTGTCGTGGTCGTCTTTAAAAGCCTCGCATTCTTGTGCAAATTTATCACAAATTGTAGCGCAGAGCTAATTAATTATAGTTTTTAATATATCTTTTCTTATATATTTTATAAAATATCTGCAGCTAATTTGGCTAAAGTTGAACGTTCACCTTTTACTAATAATACATGCCCAGCAATAGATTGCTCTTTAAACTTTTAAACTATATAACTTAAACCATTGTTATCAGCAGTTAAATAAGGGGGATCTATTTGTTCAGTATCGCCAATTAAGACAATTTTACTTTCTTCACCAACACGCGTAATTATTGTTTTAATTTCATGCTTAGTTAAATTTTGAGCTTCATCAATAATAATATACTGTTGCGGAAGGGTACGCCCACGTATATAAGTCAAAGCTTCTATTTCTATATCGCTAATACCTACCAAACTTTCTTCTAGTGATCCTTCCTCATGACCAAATAAGTATTCTAAATTATCATAAATAGGTTGCATCCAAGGGCGTAATTTTTCTTCTTTTTTCCCCAGGTAAATAACCTATATCTTTCCCAACAGGTATAACCGGACGTGTAATTAATATTTTTTTATATGCACCTTCATCTAGAGTTAAATGCAATGCAGCTGCTAAAGCCAAAAGTGTCTTACCAGTTCCAGCTCTCCCAGTCATTGTAACTAAAGATATCCCAGGATCAAGTAATAAATCCAATGCTATCCTCTGTTGGACATTTCGAGGACTTATACCCCATGGTATTATATCTACATATTGTAACTTTTTGATTAGCCTGGTTTTACAACAATACCTTCCTATTGCGGACTGTAGTGAAGTATAACTTTTAAAAATTATATATTCATTTTTTACCTGATTGTGCAATTTCCCCATTTGCCGGATCTTATCTAATTCCCGGGCAACTTTACGGGCATTAAATGAAGTACCATCTAACCTACTTTAATCCTATCATTTTCAGATTGAGGGGTGGTAGCTATCCTTCGTAAACATACTTTTACACGAGCAACCAACTCACGTGGGCTAAATGGTTTTGTAATATAGTCTTCAGCTCCTAATTCCAATCCCAAAACCTTTTCAAAGTCTTCACTTTTAGCCGAAAGAATAATAATAGGTATACTTGAAGTTTTCTTATTTGCTTTAAAACGACAACAAACTTCAAAACCATCAATTCCAGGTAACATTAAGTCTAAAATAATAAGAGTTGGTGACATTTGCTCTGCCTTAGTTAAAGCAGTATTACCATCAGAGGCAATTTCTACTTCTAATCCCGTCTGTTCAAGATTATATTTAATTAATTCCTGAAACGTTAATTCATCATCAACCAATAGTATTTTCGCCAACTGCATCCCCTCACTGTAGGTTTTCTAATTTAAATTATATAAGCTAATCGTTAAAGGAATATTAAACTCAATTTATGAGTTTATTAAAAATAAAAACCCTTGGAATTCCAAGGGTTTAAAATTAAATAATTTGACTTTAGCCGAAACGACCGGTAATATAATCCTCGGTTCGCTTGTCCACGGGAGCAGTAAATACCTTCTCCGTTTCGCCATATTCTACCAATTCTCCTGACAGAAAAAAGGCTGTATAATCTGCTATCCTGGATGCCTGCTGCATGTTATGGGTCACAATAACAATGGTCAATTGTTCTTTTAGCTCTTGAATCAACTCTTCAATCCTCAAAGTGGCAATTGGGTCGAGGGCAGAACATGGTTCGTCCAATAAGAGCACCTCCGGTTGTAGAGCCAGTGCTCTAGCAATACAGAGACGCTGCTGTTGCCCTCCTGAAAGAGCGTAGGCATTATCGTGTAATCTGTCCTTTACTTCTTCCCATAGGCCGGCCCCCTGCAATGATTGCTTCACTAACGAGCCTAGGTCGCCCCGATAACCATTTATCTTAGGTCCAAAGGCAACATTTTCAAAAATACTCTTCGGAAAAGGGTTTGGCTTCTGGAAAACCATACCTATCTGTAAACGCACCGCAACCGGGTCTACTGAGGGAGCATAAATATCTTCTCCTCGGTATAATACCTGTCCGGAAACTGAAGCACCCTCGATAAGGTCGTTCATCCGGTTTAAGCTACGGAGCAGTGTGCTTTTACCACATCCGGAAGGTCCAATAAGTGCCGTAATGCGATTTTGGGCGATTTCCATGGAAATATTTTTCAATGCTACAGTTGTCCCGTATTTAACCGTTAAATTTTTAATTGATAGTATAATATTATTCATAACAGCTACTCTACAACCTTCTTTTGGTATTTATTACGTAAAAATATCGCCGTTGCGTTCATACTAAGAAGCACTATTAGTAATACAATAATTCCAGCAGCAGCAATGCACCTAAATTCATCCTGGGGTCTTGATGTCCAGTTGTAGATTTGAATGGGTAATACTGTAAAAGGATCCATAAAGTCTTTAGGAACAGTCATAATAAAAGTTAACGCTCCAACAGGGATAAGGGGGGCCGTTTCACCTATGGCCCTTGATAATGCTAGAATAACACCTGTCAAAATCCCAGGAAGGGATGCAGGAAGCACAACGTAACGTATTGTCTGCCACCGAGTTGCTCCGAGGGCAAGGGATGCATGTCGCCAGGAATTGGGAATACTACGCAGAGATTCCTGAGCAGCCACAATAATAATAGGAAGGATTAATAAAGCCATGGTTAGGCCACCCGCTAAAATACTCCGTCCCAACATCATCCAGCGTACAAAAATGGTTAAGCCCAGGATACCGTAAACTATAGATGGTACACCAGCAAGATTAGAAATATTTGTTTGAATGGCAGCATAAAACCTGTTTTTTCTTGCGTATTCCTCCAAAAAAACAGCGGTAGCTACGCCTACAGGTATTGCAACCAGGGCAGTAATAACCATCAGCCAAATGGTACCGAAGAGGGCAGCTTTAATACCCGCTTTTTCAGGAAAGCGCGACGGAAAAGAAGTAATAAAATCCCAGTCCAACCAACCCCAGCTGTCCCGGACAACATCTCCAAGCAACAATACCAGAGCCAGTAATCCTACCACATTGGCCCCAAAAAAGATCCATTTAAATATTGCATTGCGGAGTTGTCTACTCTTCAGTCGGGGGGTAAACATCTCTTCCTGCCTGTTCATTAATTTACCTCCTGATAGCGTCGCACTATCCACCTGCCTGTTCATTAATAAACCTCCCGGTAGCGTCGCACTATCCAGTGCCCGATTATATTTAAAGAAAGGGTAAGCAAAAATAATACAAAAGCTACTGCGAATACGCTTTGATATTCAATGGAACCAAAGGGAGCTTCACCCAGTATTATCTGGACGATAAAAGCAGTCATGGTCTGAATACTTTCCAGAGGATTGATTGTAAGGTTAGGGGTACCTCCCGCCGCCAGTGTTACAATCATGGTCTCGCCAATGGCCCGTGAAAATGCTAATATAAAAGAGGCTACAATACCTGAAATAGCAGCAGGGATCACCACTTTCAAAGCTACTTCCAGTTTTGTAGCACTTAGGGCATAAGCAGCCTCCCGTAAAGAACGGGGTACCGCCGTCATGGCATCTTCACTGAGGGAAGAAATCATGGGAATTAACATTATGCCCATAACTATACCGGCACTGAGTGCATTAAAAACATCTGTGTCGGGAAGAATATGTCTAATAATAGGAGTAATAAATGTAAGGGCAAAATAGCCGTATACTACAGTGGGAATTCCTACTAAAATTTCCAAAATAGGCTTAATAACCCTACGCACTTTCACCGAGGCGTATTCACTGAGGTAAATGGCGCTGGCAATACCTAAAGGAGCGGCCACAGCTATGGCAATCACTGTTACCAAAAATGTACCAGCCACCAGGGGAGCAATACCATAATGGGCAGGTGTAAAAAGTGGTGTCCATTCCTTTGCTGTAAAAAATTCGACCAATGATACCTCACGGAAGAAACCAGTTGTTTCTCCTACCAAAGAAACAACAATACCGATGGTTGTTAAAATTGAAACAGACACCGCTGCCGCCAGCAAAACTTCGATTATTCTTTCCGACCATGAACGTGCATTTGAATTTCCAGCCATCATTATCACCTATATTGTTTTAACATGTATTTTTTCGACATATAAATATCTTTTTCATTATTTAACATAATCTTAATAATAAAACAACGTAAAGCCTGGTAGCTAGGAACATTTTAATTTTGTCCCAAGGTAACCAGACTTTTTTTGTTACTAATTTAAAACTAATTTTTGTTACTAATTTAAAACTAATTTATTTTACTCAAATTTTCCTGGTAGACACTGTTCGGTGCATTTACATATCCTACTTCTCTACTTAACCGAGAAGCATTTTCCATATAGAACTTGACGAATTCTTTAACTTCCGGACGTTTCAATGATTTCTTACTGACGTAGATAAAAATTGGTCTGGATAATGGAACGTAAGAACCGTTATTAATGGTTTCCATGGTTGGTTCTATAGCGCCTTCACCGTTGTCGATAGCTACAGCCTTCAACTTATCGGTGTTTTCGGAATAATAAGCGTATCCAAAATATCCTAGAGCGTACTTGTCGCCTGCAACACCCTGTACCAATTGGTTATCGTCTTCACTTGCCATATAGTCAGAACGGCTGGCACCCTCTTCACCGCATATCTCTTCAGTAAAATAGTCAAAGGTTCCGGAGTCGGTACCAGGACCATAGAGTTTTATTTCCTCATCAGGCCAATTGGAACGAATATCACTCCACTTTTTCACAGAACTTCCAGGTTCCCATATCTTTTTAAGTTCTTCAACTGTCAATTTATCAACCCAGTTATTGTCCTTGTTTACAACTACGGTAATACCGTCATAGGCAACAGTCATTGGAACATATTCAATACCATTATCCTTAGCTTCTTGGGCCTCACTATCTTTTATGGGGCGGGAAGCATCGTTGATGTCCGTCTCACCCTTTATGAAGCGTTTAAAGCCACCGCCGGTACCTGAAACACCTACGGTCACCATTACGTTGGGGTTTTTGGTCATAAATTCTTCAGCGACAGCTTCTGTAATAGGATATACTGTACTAGAACCGTCGATTTCAATACTACCGGACAATTTTGAACCTTGTCCCTCGTTACCAGCTTCCGGTTGGTTATTATTGGTTTGTCCACATGCTGTCATACTAAAAACAGCTACTAAACATAATACTAGTACAGATAATAATTTGATAGGTTTACTTTTTTGCAACCACTTCATCTTTCATCCTCCTTGCGTAATTTAATTAAAAGTTAATTACTAACTTGCATAACCCTGCTAAAAAATTATGTGCCCTATGTTAAACCCCCTTTTTATTAAATCTCATTGTTTAACTATTAATTTTCATAGCTTAACCTTACGACTGTCATTATACAATCCTTATGTTAAATTTCTATTAATTCAACATTAATTTTTTATTATTTTTGCTTTAACAGTATCTAAAAGCACTTTTAAGTCCACGGCAGAACGTACAGGAGTTAGTCCAACAACCGTTAGAAACTACTTTAAAAAAGAAGCGATTAGGATACAAAAACAAAGGTTTAAAGCACCTAAAGTCTTATCTATAGATGAATTTCTGCAAAAGGCTTAGGAATAAATATCCAGAAAAATTCAAGACAAATTTTAGTAAATACTTTAACATAATATAACATAAGAAACTATTTTCTCCAATTTAAAGGCTATTAGCGTTCATCCAATAATTTCCCCTATCAGTGCCTGTCCAAATTTTAATGTATTTATCCAAAATATGAGGGATATTATTCTTTTTTACTTTATTCTTTATATGTATTTGATTAGATATCCAATCAATGATATCCTAAAAAGCGAATTAAATAAAAAAAATGCGGGTGACAAATTGAATTGAATAATTCTCAAAATAACCGGAGAAAATTCTTGCTTGATATATATGAAAAACTATTTGATCACTTTGGGGCAAGGCATTGGTGGCCAGGTGATACGTCTTTAGAAGTTTGTATTGGAGCGATCCTTACTCAGAGTGTAGCCTGGAAAAACGTAGAAAAAGCTATTTCTAACCTCAAACAACAAAATCTTTTAGACTGGGAAAACCTGAAAAGGGCTTCAGCAGAGGATATAGAACCCTACATTATCCCTACTCGTTTTTATAAAATGAAAGCAAAGAAAATAGTATCTTTTGTACGTTTTGTTGAAGAAAACTATGGTTCATTGGAAAAAATGTTTTCGGAAGACCTGGAGGTCTTACGCCCTGCCCTTTTAAAGGTTTGGGGATTAGGACCTGAAACAGTTGACTCCATATTACTATACGCTGGTGAAAAACCTACATTTGTAATTGATGCTTATACAAAACGTATCTTTAGTCGACTAGGAGCGATTGATGCAGATATATCTTATGAAGACCTTCGTTCTTATTTTCAAGATGCTCTACCAAAAGAAGCACCTCTTTATAATGAATACCATGCCCTAATTGACGGCTTGGGGCACCACATTTGCTTAAATAAAAAACCACGATGTATGGATTGTCCCTTAAATGAGTTATGTAATTTTAATAACACTAACTCCAAAAAAGAATAGACTTTTCCTCATTTTAAAAATTTTGACTCCCTAAAAAGAATAGTCCTTTCCCTCATATGAACATTCATAACTTACAACCACAGCCTGGCCAAGTGCTATTCCACCATCACCCGCTGGAACTAAACGGTTGCAAAAAACTGTAAAATGATTTTTCCGAAGGAAATAATGTATCATTCCGTTTAGATATCGGTTTTGAAAAACACCACCACTTAAAATAACCTTTGATATACCTGTCCGTTCTCTTATTCGACAAGCAGCTTCGATAACAACCATAAACACAATAATATCGTGAAAACGTTTAGTAATAATTTTAACTTGAACTCCGTTATCAATATCATCGATAATCGCCAATAGTCACATTCCTAACAAGGCGGGGTCCTAACCTGCGGCATACTCCAAAAGACTCAACTGTTACCTAAGGACTTTGAGGTTCAAATATCTACCAACCTGCTGGGAATACCCAGACACATTTATAAAACAGCTCCTAACGCCTAAATATACTTATCTTATTCCCCATCATAGTAATCAACATAGAGTTCTTCCCCAGGTCTCATTTCTATATTCTAAACCGGCTCCTTCACTAGGTGTCCCCTTAGACATAGCCTCAAACGCCATCTTTATGGACTCAATTATAGTTCTATAAGCTTCTCCAATAACAAACTTAACATGTTTAATACGCGATATACCATTTTTAGCCGCATTTTCGTTTAATGCTTCAAGTAATCAATGAACAATAGAAAATTCATGCAATGGAATAACCCCCTTTTAAAAACCATCCCTATTAATAACCTCCCATATATTTAATACATATGTAATATTATGAAAAATTTAAAATACGAAATTTTGGTATTTGGAATGGGTAATGTTTTAATTTATTACAGACATATTAAGGGAGATAACAAATATACTAGAAGCATATGGAAAGTAGTTTTAGCCTTATGGAAAAAGCATAAAGGTAATTCACTTTTGTTATCCTATTTAACTGGAGGTGTCTTTTATGTCAAAAGAAAAGAAGTTAAAGACTAATAAGGATAGAATTAATAAACTTACACAAGACAAAACAACCAAAAAAGAAGCTGAAGCAGTAACTGTAGAATTTTTCGATTCAATTTTAGATAGGTGTTGCCAAGAAGAGGACAAGTAAGAATACTACTGATAAATTGTCTTTACTAAAAAGGGAGAGTCTGCGTAGCAGCAAGACTCTCCTTTTGTTTTATTTTGTGATGTTGGTACCATTACTTTAAGTTCCTCGTCTAGACTGATGTCTTGGCGATAGCGAATCTGAGGCCAGCTGGAATGAATTTTTTAGGGCTATATAGAATCGGTAGGTATTGTCACAATAAAAGTACTTCTTTCTCCTCCTCTATTATGATGGCCAACCTAAAATTTACTCTTCAAATAAAGGAGTACTAAGGTATCTTTCACCTGTATCGGGTAATATAACAACTATATTTTTATTACTATTTTCCTTATTTGCTGCCTCCTCTAATGCAGCAAACATCGCTGCTCCTGAAGAAATTCCAACTAGTAAACCTTCATCCCTGGCAAGACTTCTTGCTGTCTTAAAAGCATCTTCATTTTTAACCTTTACAATTTTATCTATGACATCAAAATTTAGTATTTCGGGTATGAAACCCGCGCCAATACCTTGAATTTGATGGGGTCCTGGTTCTTCACCTGAAAGTACAGCTGAGTCAGCAGGTTCAACTGCTATGATTTTTAATTCAGGCTTTCTCCCTTTAAGAATTTCTCCTACACCTGTCAATGTTCCACCAGTTCCGACTCCCCCAACAATAATATCTACTTTACCATCAGTATCTTCCCAAATTTCTGTTGCTGTTGTTTTTCTATGAATATCAGGATTATCAGGATTTTTAAATTGTTGCGGCATAAAAGAATTAGACATTGTTGCGGCAATTTCTTTTGCCTTTTCTATTGCACCTTTCATACCCTCTTGTCCAGGGGTAAGAACTAGTTCTGCCCCAAATGCCTTAAACAGTTTTCTTCTTTCTATGCTCATTGTTTCTGGCATTGTAAAAATAAGCCGATAACCTTTAACAGCTGCCACTAATGCCAGACCTATTCCGGTATTACCACTGGTAGGTTCAATTATGGTAGTACCTTTCTTAAGAATTCCTTTCCTTTCAGCGCTTTCAATCATATTTTTAGCAATCCTATCTTTAATACTACCGCCAGGATTAAAGTATTCTATCTTTGCAAAAACATTGGCATCTTCTTTACCAACAAGTCTATTGATTTTAACCAAAGGAGTCTTACCGATTAGTTCAGAAATGTTATTTGCATATTTCATTTAGATAAAAACTCCATCTTTGACCCTTGTTTACTCATATAATCGTTAATAGCAGCATGTAAAGCATCAGCTGCCAGGTTTGAACAATGCATCTTAACAGGAGGTAAACCGTCTAAAGCCTCTGCTACAGCTTTGTTAGTGATTGCTCTAGCCTCCTCTAACGTTTTACCTTTCACCATTTCTGTTACCATACTGCTGGTTGCAATCGCAGCAGCACATCCTAGAGTCTTAAATTTAATATCTTTTATAATGTTATCTTCTACTTTAATTTCAATATGCATTATATCACCACAGACGTGGTTACCTACTTCTCCAATGCCATCAGGGGAATCAATTTGCCCTACATTACGGGGATTCATAAAATGATCCATCACTTTTTTACTGTACAAGCTAATTACCTCCTCTAAAAAGAAAACTGATAGTGAACAATTCTATCTCTTTTCTCCCTAATGCCTCGATACCAGGTTTAATTGACAGCAGCACAGGGGGACATTTTTCTTATATTTCCAATAACCTTAGGAAGAACCTCTAGTACATACTTTACTTCCTCCTCTGTATTGTCTTTCCCCAAAGTCAGGCGTAGTGAACCATGGGCTATTTCATGAGGTAAACCCAAAGCAAGTAATACATGAGAAGGATCAAGCGAGCCAGATGTGCATGCCGAGCCACTGGAAGCCATTATGCCAAAACTATCTAACATTAATAAAATTGATTCTCCCTCTACAAATCGGAAACAAACACTTACACTACCCGGTATACGCTTTTCTGGATGACCAGTCAACAAAGTGCTGGGGATAGTTTCCATAATCCCTTCCTTTAATAAATTAGTTAAATGATCTAATTTTTCTTTCCTTTCAGCCATATGCAATAAAGCTAATTCTGCGGCCTTACCAAAACCTACAATTCCAGGGACATTTTCTGTCCCGGCTCTCATTTTTCTTTCCTGTCCCCCACCATGAATAAAACTTCCAATTCGAATTCCTTTCTTAACAAAAAGACATCCGACTCCTTTGGGACCATATATTTTATGGCTGGAACCCGATAGCATATCAATTCCCATTTCTTTTACATCAATAGGGATTTTCCCCATTGACTGTACAGCATCAGTATGAAAGGCAGCCCCCCACTCATGACTAATTTCTGCTAACTCCTTAATAGGTTGAATAGTTCCTACTTCATTGTTAGCATGCATAATAGATACAAGAATAGTTGAAGGCTTCATTTCCTTCCTTAAAACTTCTGGTTCCACCAAACCATCCGGCTGTACAGGTAAAATAGTTATCTCAAACCCTAGCTTTTCCAAAAAGTCACACGTTTCCAACACAGCATGATGTTCAATAGCTGAGGTAATTATATGATTACCCTTGTCTTTATTTGTCAGGGCATAAGATATTATCGCTTGATTATCAGCCTCAGTACCCCCACTTGTAAAAATTATTTCCTGTGGGAACGCATTAATAAGCTTAGCAACCTGCTCCCTCGCCTTTTCTATTGCCTTACGTGCTTCCTGCCCCATGGAATAGATGCTTGAAGCATTACCAAACCTATTGGTATAGTAAGGTTTCATGGCATTAAAAACCTCTGTATCCAATGGAGTAGTAGCACTATGATCCATATATATTGTTCTCATATAAATGGCCTCCTTCATTTTTTAAGCTTAGCTGAACTATAGGAAATAAATTATCTCAGTAAAGCCAAATCATAAGGTGTTTCCTGGTATACATAGTAATTCAACCAATTTGAATATAATAAATTAGCATGTCCACGCCATTTTACTATCGGTTTTTTATTTGGATCATTGTCAGGTTTATAGTTTTCAGGAAACGATATATCAAGGCCTTTTTTGCGGTCTCGTTCATATTCTGACCATAGGGTTAATGGATCGTATTCAGGATGGCCTGTAACAAAAATCTGACGCTCGTCTTTTGTAATAACAATATAAACACCTGCTTCTTTTGATTCGGCTAATATTTCTAATTCGGGAATTTTAATAATGTCTTCTTTTTTAACTTCAGTATATCTTGAATGAGGTACATAAAATTCATCATCAAAACCTCTTAACAATTTTGTATATGGTTTCGTTATATAATGGGGATACACACCAAAAAGTTTTCTTTTCAAATTATATTTTGGAATTCCAAAATGATAATAAAGAGCTGCTTGAGCTCCCCAACATATATGCAAGGTTGAAAAAACATGGTACAATTTCCAATCCATGATTTTTTCTAGCTCTTCCCAGTAATCTACTTTATGGTAATTTAAATGTTCAACTGGAGCTCCTGTAATTATCATACCGTCAAATTTTTCGTTTTTTATTTCTGAAAAAGTTTTATAGAAAGTGCTTAGGTGTTCTTTTGAGGTATTTTTGGATTCATGACTTTCCAGATGTAATAATGTGACTTCTACCTGTAAAGGTGTATTGCCCAACAGACGTAATATTTGTGTTTCCGTTGCTATTTTCGTTGGCATTATATTAAGAACTAAAATACGGAGCGGTCTAATATCTTGATGGTAGGCTCGATATTCATTCATAACAAAAATATTTTCTTTTTGGAGAATTTCTCTAGAAGGTAAATTTTCAGGTATCTTTATAGGCATTTAATTTTCCCCCTTGTTAACAAACCGCCTTTTTTAAGGCTTGTTCCAGATCATAAATTAAATCGTCTACATCCTCTATCCCTATTGATAATCTAATCATGTCCGGAGTAACTCCAGCAGCGAATAATTCCTCTTCATTTAACTGGGCATGGGTAGTACTTGCAGGATGTATTACTAATGATTTGGCATCACCAACATTAGCAAGTAAAGAGAAAAGTTCAAGGTTATTTATAAACTTCTTACCTGCTTCAATACCGCCTTTTATTCCAAAGGTAAAGATTGCCCCTGCACCTTTAGGTAAATACTTTTGGGCTAATTCATAATACTTGTTTCCTTCTAAACTTGGGTAATTTACCCAGTTAACATTCGGATGTTTATTAAGGAATTCAGCAATTTTTTTCGTATTAGAAACATGTCGATCTACACGTAAAGACAAGGTTTCTAAGCCTTGTAAAAGCAAGAAAGAATTAAACGGGCTCAATGCGGCTCCAGTATCTCGAAGTAACTGTACTCTAACCTTTGTAATATAAGCAAGTGGACCAAGATCCTGTGCGTATCTAATCCCATGATAACTTGGATCAGGTTCGGTAAACCCTGGAAAATTTCCACTACCGGCCCAGTCAAAATTTCCGGAGTCTATAATAACACCACCTATAGAAGTACCATGTCCACCAATAAATTTGGTAGCAGAGTGAACTATAATATCAGCACCAAACTCAATTGGCCTAATGAGATAAGGAGTCCCAAAAGTGTTATCGACGATTAGTGGAATGCCATTTTCGTGAGCAATTTTAGCTACTTTTTCAATATCGACGATATTTATATTGGGGTTACCTATTGTTTCTATGAAAAGCGCTTTGGTATTGCTGTTAATCGCTTTGCGGAAATTTTCAGGGTCATCTGGGTCCACTAAAATTGTCTTAATGCCAAATTTAGGTAGAGTCATATTAAATAAGTTATATGTACCACCATATAAGGTACTAGCGGATACTATTTCTTCACCAGCCTCAGCAATATTTAAAATTGCATAGGTTATAGCAGCTGAACCCGAAGCAACAGCTAATGCCCCAACACCACCTTCTAGTGCTGCCATTCGCTGTTCAAAGACATCTGTTGTTGGATTTGTTATACGCGTATAAATATTACCTGGTTTTTTTAATGCAAATAAATTGGCTGCATGTTCTGTATCATCGAAAACATAGGAAGTAGTTTGATAAATTGGTACTGCCCTTGATCCTGTGGCCGGCTCGGGCTTTTGCCCAGCATGGACCTGTAAAGTATCAAATTTATATTTGTGGCTATTCATTTATAAACACTCCTTCTTCTTAAGATGATGTTAGTTTTCTGATTGTTTACAAAGCTCTTCTAAGGTAGTATTATCTATAACTGTTTTGATTGAATCATTAATTCTTTTCCATAACAAACGGGTGGGACAATTCCCCGCTCTTTCACATATTTCTTCATCTACACACTCTGTAGGACTGAGGGACCCTTCTAAACATCTAAGAATTTCTCCTATGGTTATGGAATCGGGTTTTCTAACTAAAATGTAGCCTCCCTGAGCACCACGTAAGCTACGTACTAAACGTCCCTTTCGAAGGAAAGTCATTAACTGTTCTAAGTAACCTTCTGATAATTTTTGGCGTTCAGCTATCTGGCTTAAAGGTACAGGATCATCAGGACTATAATGTTGTGCTAGATCTACCATAGCTCGGAGTCCGTACCTTGCTCTAGTAGATAACCTCAAAATAAAATCCCCCTTCTCTAATACCAATCAATATAATTCCTATTGCTTTACTAGGAATTAGTTTACTTGAATTTCTTCTTTTCGTCAACATATTTCTATCTATAACATCATGCTGATCATTGACCGCTTCTATTTACTAAAAAAGCCCCGTACCAAACCAATTGGTAGGGGATCCATATCTCATACCATTTAAACATCTGATTTAAAAACTCTTGGTCTTTTAAGGATAAATCTTATTCATCATTGATAGGTTGTATTGAAAAAGTATTAAACCTGGCATAAAAGCTCGCGGACTATAAATGCTCATATAACAAAAAATCCTGGAAATAGTCCAATTAACCACATGCTAGCCTTATTTAGTTTCATAATGATGTCAGTTATATAAAATATTGTACAGTAGCCTTGGGTAAATATTTAGATATGGAAAATCTGTCGTTTAAATCACCTGCCTAGTCCTATTTTATCCTTTGTAGCTTATTTTTTTCAGGAAAAAATAATCATAAAAAACAATAAAATAAGCATCATATAACTGGAGGTGTTTAATTTGAAGGGTAACACTACTAGTTGGGTGGTTACTGGCCTCGGTGCAGCTGTTGCGGCTATAGGTGCAAAATTTATAAAAGGTAACCTGGGAGCAGGTATTACCGGTTTCGGCCTAGCCCATCTGGTTCTTGGTACCCTGGATATGTTTCGCCCAAGCGTTAATGATAGGTAACACCTCGTAAGGCGCTGATTTCCAGCGCCTTATTCTATGTAAAAAAGAGCTATCCCAAAAGTCTTTTTCTAAAACTTTTAATCTTACTTTTGCATTAAAATCGTGTCATATATAATTAATCCCGTACCACTTTTATAGTGATACAGGATATTTTTGGGGATTAAATCATCTCTATTTATACCCTTTTGGGACAACTCCTCTAAATTCATATTTACCTTATTCAAGTTCATCTGTAAATGCTTTTAACCGTTCTAATCCGGCTTCAATCTGCTCCATAGATGTTGCATAAGACATACGCATAAATGGATCAGAACCGAATGCAATACCTGGAACTACAGCAACATGAAATTCTTTTAAAAGAACAGTTGCTACATCAGTAGAATTGTTTAAAACCTGACCCCTGAATTTACGACCGAAAAGGCCACCAATATTGGGGAAAACATAGAAAGCTCCTCCAGGTTGACTACAATTTATTCCAGGTAAACTTCTCAATCCACTTAGCATACGGTTACGACGTTTTTCAAATTGTTGACGCATAAGCTCTACCGGTTCTTGACTTTCAACAAGAGCAGCTACTGCTGCCTTCTGAGCAACAGCAGTCGGATTAGAAGTTGAATGACTCTGTAAATCGGTCATAGCTTTGGTTATGTTACGGGGAGCAGCAGTATACCCTATCCGCCAACCTGTCATTGCATATGTTTTGGATACACCATCAACTACTATAGTATGTTCTTTCATTTCCGGTCCTAATGAAGCTATGCTTACATGTTCGAGTCCATCATAAAGTAATGCCCCATAAATCTCATCAGAAATAACCATTAAGTCATGCTTAAGAATAACTTCTGCAAGTTTTTCTAATTCTTCACGGCTATAAACTGCCCCGGTTGGATTACAAGGTGAATTTAAAATCAATAGTTTGGTACGGGGAGTAATATTTTCTTCTAAAACAGCCGGAGTTAATTTAAATCCTGTAGAATCATCAGTATTAATTACTACAGGTTTTCCCCCAGCCAATTTAACCTGCTCATAGTAACTCACCCAATAAGGGGCGCTAAGAATTACTTCGTCACCTTCATTAAGTAAAACCTGCATAGCATTATAAAGCGAATGCTTAGCTCCGCAGGATACTACAATGTCAGCAACTTCATATTCTAAACCGCGTTTTTTAAAGCTATCACATACTGCCTGTCTCAACTCCGGAATACCTGCAACTGGAGTATACCTGGTATATCCTTCAGAAAGTGCCTTAACTGCTGCCTCTTTTATATGTTCAGGCGTACCAAAATCAGGTTCACCCGCACTAAAGTTTATTACTTCGATACCTTCAGCCTTCATAGCTTTAGCCTGAGTATCAATGGCTAAAGTAGGCGAAGGACTAATACCTTCAGCCCTTAGGGCTAATTTCACAATAAATCCCTCCATCTCCCATAATATAACCATTATTTCACTAATTAACTTTTTTGTAAAGGCTGTTTTTTAAATTGTTAATCATCTTGTTTAATTAATTGGTTAATAATCGGTAAAGATCATTTGGATTATTTACCGGCTCACGACAAGCCAGCTCCTTACAAACGTATGCCAGCGGCTCCCCGTTTTGAGGTTTTTTATCTGCTAAGGCAGGTAATAATTTTTGGAGGTCTTCACCCTGCTCTCCCCCTGGATTATACATAAGAACTGCCTCCGGTAAGAATTGTTTCTGGACTATTTCCCAAAGTCTTCTCGTATTTGGATTATTTCTAGCCCCAGCAACAACCACTTCAAGTGGAGGTGTTACATCAAGATGCTTGGCTAACAGTAAAAATGTATATGCTGAAGGATACTTTGATGCTCTATCAGCAAATGCCTTAAAAAGTTCATTAGCCTTTTGATTAAATTCTTCCTCCCCTGTCAAACGAGCCAAACGTAACAGATTATAAGCAGCGACAGAATTACCTGAAGGTAAAGCCCCATCATAAGCTTCTTTACTACGGAAGATAAGCTCTTCTGCATCCTTACCAGTAAAGAAAAAGCCACCTTCTTCTGAATCCCAAAATAGAGTAATTTGTTGTTTCATTAAAGCTATAGCTTCTTTTAAATAAGATACTTCAAAAGTAGCTTCCCAAAGTTCTAAAAGACCCCAAATAAGAAAAGAGTAATCGTCCAAATATGATAGATAATTTGCCTCTCCCTCGCGGTAACGAGCTAGTAGTCTACCATCAGAGCGTCTTAGTTTTTTTAATATAAAATCCGCAGTTTTAGCAGCAGCTTCTATGTAAGGTTCTTCTGTTAAAACCCTGCCACCTCGTGCTAAAACAGCTATTGCTAACCCATTCCATGAAGTCAGGACCTTATCATCCCTTAAAGGTGCTACCCTGTTTTTCCTTTCTATAAAAAGCTGCTGACGTCCTTCATCAAGTTCCTTTTCTATTTCCTCATTAATACCCTCGCCCCCGGCAATTTTAAGTTCCTCAGCTTCACTTCCTAAAAGGTTGGGAATATTTTTTCCCTCAAAATTCACTTCCCCGTTAATTCCATAATATTTACAAAATGTTTTACCCCTCTCTTTTCCTAAAGCCTTAATCACTTCTTCTTTAGTCCACACATAATATTTACCTTCTACCCCTTCAGAATCTGCGTCCTCTGCTGCAGCAAAGCCACCCTCTGAAACCTGCATATCACGTAAAAGATAGGTGAAAATTTCTTTCGCTGTCTGGGCATAAAACTCTTTATCAGTGACTTGATATGTTTCTAGATAGGAAAAAGCCAAAAATGCATTATCATAAAGCATTTTTTCAAAATGAGGAACTAACCAAATTCGGTCTGTACTATAACGGTGAAAACCGAAACCAACTTGATCGTAAATACCACCGCGGCGCATAGTTGTAAGTGTTTTTTCAACCATCTCCAAAGCCCGTTCTTGTCCTGTAGCCCGATAATATCTAAGAAGAAAAAGTAAATTTGATGGCATTGGAAACTTAGGAGCACTTCCAAAACCACCATATTTATCATCAAAAGTACTTTCTAACTGGGTATACGCTTTATCAAAAACATCTTGTCCTAAGTCACCTTGTACCCTAGACCTTGCTTCCTTCTGTAGCATGTCAGTAATTTGGTCTGCAGTTTCCAATAACATTTCTCGCTCTCTTTGCCATTTATTAGAGATAGCAATTAAAAGCTCAAAAAAGCCGGGCCTGCCATAATGTGATCTTTTAGGAAAATATGTACCGGCAAAAATCGGTTTTTTGTACGGTGTCATAATAATTGATAAGGGCCAACCTCCCTGACCGGTAAGAGCTGTACAGACATCCATATATACATTGTCTATATCTGGTCTTTCCTCGCGATCCACCTTAATTGAAACATAATTTTCATTTAAAAACTCAGCTACTTCCTCATCCTTAAAAGATTCCTCAGCCATTACATGACACCAGTGACAGGTACTATATCCAATCGAAAGGAAGATGGGTTTATCTTCTTTTTTTGCTTTTTCAAATGCCTCTTCTCCCCAAGGATACCAATCAACAGGATTGTAGGCATGCTGAAGCAGATATGGAGATTTTTCACTAATTAATCTATTAGGTTTTCTTTGTTCTATATGTGACATAAAAGGTTTCAACTCCATTTTTCCTTTTACGAGGTATTTTTCCACAAGTTTACTAATTTAATGCAAAATTAGAAAAACCTGTTTATCCAAAAAAGCAGGTTTAATAAGTAGTTTTACTTATTATCTGTACATAAACTGGCAAGAAAACCTGCAAATTTTGCTTTTACGGGTAACATATTTTGCCACCAAGGTATAAATATCTTTATAATAATTTAATAAATCAAGCTGTTTAGCTCAGGGTTAGTATCATATTAACGTTATTGTGATGATGGTAATGGTGTCCTTTCCTTAGCATAAAAAAATCCCTCCTAAATAAACGATACACCCTTTTGTATCTGTCTACTTAGGAGGGATAATATCATTAATCTCTCATTCAATAAATCTTCTTACCAAAAATGGAGGATTTCTATGTGGCAAATAATATGCTGGAATGACTATAACTTGTTAAATAATTTTCTGAATGTTTAATAATGACCTACTCCGGCGAATAATAAAATAAGGATTAAGAATAGGAAGAAAGCAAAGAAATTTTTGCCACCAAAGATATCAAGAGTCTTATCCATCAATAACTCCCCTCTCAATTTTTTATGCTACATAATATGTAGGGTTGGATTAATGTGTGAATACTGAGGCTTACTTTCTATTTAAAGATTCTATTAAAAAAGACTATTGGCCTGCTGCTTTGTCAACAGCCTAAGGAGCTATCCCAAAAGGAATAAATAGATGATTTAATCCCAAAAAGTATCCCGTATCACTACAAAAGTGGTACGGGATTAACTATTTATGACGCGATTTCAATGCAAAAGTGGGACTAAAAATTTCGGGAAAAGACTTTGGGAACAGTCCCTCTTTTGGTTTTTGGGCGATAGAAATTATATTAGCTTTCACAGGATTAACAACCCGGTTTAGTTACTTTCAACCATTTCAAACTGACTTTGTAACTGGGTTTAAGTTCATAGCGTATTTTTTGTTCCCAATTTAGTTTTTATGCATAAGTTTTTTACTATGTTAAACAGATATAAAAGAAACGGTAATACTTTTAAGTTACCGTTTCCTAAATGTGAATGTTACTTCACTTCATAACCTGCATTTTTAATTATCTCTTTAAGCTTGTCTTCGGTAACCTTTTCCTTGTCATAGGTAACAGTTACTGTTTTACCTTCAAGGTCAACGTCAACATTTTCTACTCCAGAAAGTTGTCCCAACTCCTTTTCCACTGTCATTTTACAGTGATTACAGCTCATTCCCTCTACATTAAGCTTTACAGTTACCTTATCATTTCCTCCACAGCAATGCATTTATTATATCCCTCCTTCTTTTTATTTATTACACCGAAAAGCTTATTAAACTGCTTTCCAGCGTTTTAACCTTAATGCATTAGTAACAACTGATACTGAACTAAACGCCATAGCTGCACCTGCAATAATAGGCGAAAGTAGTCCGGCGGCAGCTATAGGTATCCCTAGGGAATTATAAATTAATGCCCAGAAGAGGTTTTGTTTAATGTTTCTCATGGTAGCATGACTTAAGTTTATGGCATCTGCAATACTATTTAAATCGCCCTTTACAAGGGTAATATCTGCTGCTTCTATTGCCACATCGGTCCCCGTACCTATGGCAATTCCAACATCAGCAGTTGCCAGTGCCGGTGCGTCATTGATACCGTCACCCACCATTCCAACAGTTTCTCCTTTATCCATTAGTTTCTGTACTTCATTTGCCTTATCTTCCGGAAGCACTTCTGCCAGTACGTTGTCTATTCCAACCTGTCTGGCAATTGCCCTTGCAGTTCTTTCGTTATCTCCAGTAATCATCCAGACTTTGAGCCCTTGTTTTTTTAGTTTTTGAATTGCCTCCCGTGAGCTTTCCTTAATAGTATCTGCTACTGCTACTATTCCGGCAGGTTTACCGTCTATTGCAACGAGCATTGCGGTTTTCCCCTGTTGTTCCAGTTTTTCCATATCGGGTTGTAATTTATCTACTGTGACATTATTGTCATGCATTAGTTTACGGTTACCTATTAATACTTTTCTACCTTCTACGAAAGCTTTTATACCATGTCCTGCAATTGCCTGGAAATCTTGGGGGTCACTAAGATGCAGTTTCTTTTCCGTAGCTCCTTTAACTATTGCCTGTCCGAGGGGGTGTTCCGATGCTTTTTCCGCACTGGCTGTTATCTTTAAGAGTTCCTCTTTCCCAAAGGGGTTAAAGGGAATAATGTCTGTTAACTCTGGTTCACCCTTAGTAATTGTTCCTGTTTTATCCAGGACAATTGCAGTCATTTTATGGGTCCTTTCCAGATGTTCTCCACCCTTGAAAAGAATGCCGTTCTCTGCCCCCTTACCGGTTCCCACCATAATGGAAGTTGGTGTAGCAAGTCCTAATGCACAGGGGCAAGCAATTACCAGTACTGCAGTAAAGTTAATCAATGCCCAGCTAAAGGCATCATAACCTGCCTTCGGTTCCAGCAAAAAGTACCATACTAAAAAGGTTATCACTGCTATGCCAACTACTGCGGGAACAAAGTACCCTGAAATTACATCTGCAAATTTCTGAATGGGTGCCTTTGAACTCTGTGCCTCTTCCACAATCTTGATAATTTGTGCAAGTGCAGTATCCTTTCCTACCTTTGTTGCTTTAAATTTAAAGGAACCCTGTTTATTGATGGTGGCACCAATTACTTCATCGCCAGGTTTCTTATCAACAGGAATACTTTCTCCGGTAAGCATCGATTCATCAACTGTAGAAGTACCTTCAATAATAATACCGTCAACAGGGATTTTCTCACCAGGTTTAACTATAACTACATCTTCTTTTTCCACTTCCTCTACGGGAATCTCTACCTCTTTGCCATCCCTAATAACAACAGCTGTTCTTGCTTGAAGGTTCATCAAAGCCTTTATTGCCTCGGAAGTTTTCCCTTTGGCTATGGCTTCAAGAAGTTTACCTAATATTATTAAGGTTATTAATACTGCTGAAGTCTCATAGTAGAGTAAGCCTTCCCTGAAAAAGGTGTTGGCGAAGCTGTAAATATAAGCTGCCGAGGTACCCATTGCTACAAGTACATCCATGTTGGCACTACCGTTTTTAAGCGCCTTGTATGCACCTATATAAAACTGCCAGCCTATTATAAACTGCACTGGTGTTGCCAGGGTAAACTGCAAGTATTTGTTAGCCAGAATTCCTCCAATTTCATTGTGAATACCAAATATTTCGAAAAACATGGCCATTACCAGAGGTATAGACAATAATGCGGAAATCAAAAATTTCAGTTTTTGTACCTCAATTTCTTTTTCCCTTTTCTTCTTTTCAGAATCTTCATCTATTTCCTGGCTTGCTTCATACCCCAGTTTTTTTACTGTTTTAATGAGCTCTGCTACAGAAGTTACTGCCGGGTCAAATTCAACGGTCGCTTTTTCTGCCGCAAAGTTTACGGCAGCCTTGGCGACTCCCTCAACAGCGTTTAGACCCTTTTCTATCCTATTAGCACATACAGCACAACTCATACCACCAAGTTTAAGTTCTATCTTTTCTTCCTCAATGCCATATCCCAGGTCGATTACTACCTGCTTAAGGTTAGAGATATCTACAATATTTTCATCATACCTTACAGAAGCATTTTCCAGGGTAAAATTTACGTTTGCAGATTTTACACCTTCAAGAGAATTTAACTTTTTCTCTATCCTGTTAGCACAAGCTGCACAGCTCATGCCGGAGATTGCCAGTTTCCTCTCTTTCATTACTTTTTTCCCTCCCTTACTTGAAAGATCGTTCTATTACTTCCAACAATTCTTCTACTATGGAGTCATCACCATTTTTTATCCCCCTGGTGACACAACCCCTGATATGCCTGTCCAGAATTAATTTTTTAACCTTTTCAAGGCCAGCCTGGGCTGCATTGATCTGATGGATAATATCCACACAGTATCTGTCATTCTCCAGCATTTTCTTTATACCCCCAACCTGACCTTCTATCCTGTTTAGTCTTTGAAGTAGTTTGTTGTTTGTAATTTCAGACATGACTCAACTCCTTCTTCCCTAATATTCATTGTTCATCCTGCAGCCTTGCTGATAATATCAATTAAATAGCCTTATTAATAATAGATAAAGCAAGGTATTAACCCCGCCTTATATACAGATTGTACAATTTGTAATAATCATATACCCTACCCCGGTATCCTATATTATAGATGTGCTGCTCTTTTTTCAATACCCTTCATAAAAATTTTAAAAATAAAATACTCCCTGTTTAAGCAATAATTCTCATAGTATGTGAAACTTATTTCTTTAACACTTCATTCATACTTCCACTACGAAAGCCTTGTAAATCCAGAGTAATATACGTGAAGCCTAATTTACGAAAATAGCTTATTAACTCTTTACGTACACTGTCATCAGTAACTACAGAAAAAGCAGACGGGTTTACTTCTAAACGGGCGATAGAGCCATGATGGCGCACTCGAACTTCTTTAAATCCTAGTTTATGCAGGTAAGATTCAGCATGAGCTATTTGTTGAAGTTTTTGGGGTGTTATAGATTCACCATAAGGTATACGTGATGATAAGCAAGCCATAGAAGGTTTATCCCAATTAGGCAAACCTAAATATTTCGCCAGTGTGCGGATTTCGTTTTTCGTCAATCCTACTTCTTGCAAAGGACTCTTGATACCACATTCCCTGGCAGCCCGTTTACCTGGCCTAAAGTCATTTTTATCATCCGCATTAGTTCCATCTACAATTACCTCAAGATTATGTTTTTTTGCTAGCTCTTTTAAATTATTATAGAGTTCCTTTTTACAAAAATAACATCGTTCGGGAGGATTAGAGGTAAAATCAATATTGTCCATTTCGTTTGTATAAATAACTAGATGATTTACTCCTAGTTCATTAGCCAGTTTGGTCGCCGCCTCCTTTTCCTCCTCAGGATAGGTAGGGGATAGAGCAGTTACCGCTAATATATTAACCTTCGTAGTACTAGCAACCTTAAGTAAAAGACTGCTATCAACCCCTCCTGAAAATGCAACTAATATTCCATTATATCTGGATAGCTTATCATGTAGAAATTCTAGTTTGGAGGATAAATCTGAATTTAACATCTAGTTCCCCCCATAATGGAAAAATAAATATTCAATCAAAATAAACTGAGTTAGACTTCCCGTCACTAGAAAATAGTGACGGATTTTATTAATATGAAATAAAGGTATTAGTAACTAGTTTTTATAATCGTTCAAAAATTAAAATGGTCAGAAAGTGCGGCTTTCCTGTAGAATATTTTTGAGAATTATATTAGCTTAAGTTTTCACTTTTAGACAAGCATTAATTCTAGCTCATAATCCAAGGATAACTTATTGATAGATAGATAAGATTGGGAATTATTTTAACCTAAGGGGGGAAATATTTGAATTTAATAGACAATTTTGGACGACAGCATGATTATTTACGGATATCTATTACAGATAGATGTAACTTGCGGTGGTGTTAAGCCTCGAATTAGAGGTGTAGAAAATCTAATTGGTAGCCTGAATCAAATAACCGGCATTGAAAATATTTCCTTAACCACCAATGGTCAGTTATTGGCACCAATGGTTGATCGACTTGTGGAAAATGGGTTAAGAAGAGTTAATATTAGTATCGATTCCTTAAAACCTA
>JASKKH010000067.1 GCA_030154265.1 Clostridia bacterium | reverse complement strand
TTGGGCTAACCTTCAATCTTAATCTTTTATTTCCTGTAGCACGGTAGCACTGTAGCTACTGTAGGTTCTGAAAGACCGACGAAGTCGGTTTTTCTTAAACAGTTATCTGTGATTATTGAATTAATAAATCCTAAATAACCGAAATATATGTTTCTTCCTTAAACTGTAGCCACTAAAAAACTAGGCTCATAATGAGCCTAGTTTTTCTATAAACCAAGAGCCATTAAGGGGAGAATAAAGGTTAGAGCAATTAACGGGATGACAATTTGGGTAATAGCTATATCAAAGTACGCTTGCTTATGAGTCATACCTGTAATTGCTAATAGTGTAATTTGAGCTCCCTGGTGGGGTAAGGTATCTAATGTTCCTGCAGCAATTGCCGCTACTCTATGTACATTCTCCATACTTACACCCATAGCAATATAAGTTGATTTTAGAGCTTCGAATGCTGCTCCCAGACCCCCAGATGCTGAACCAGCAGCTCCTGCGGCGATGGCAACAGTAATAGCTACAAATAGCAAGGGAGGTAAATTATAATTTTTAAGCCCTTCAATTATTTTCGCAAAACCGGGGGTAACACGAACGGCACCAGCAAAACCGACAACTAAAGCCGTATTTAAAATGGCAAGTGTGGAATCTATTCCACCTTTATTAAGGATTTGAATCCAGTTTTCAAAATTTTTACCGTGTTTCCAAAGAAGAGCTATAGCAACTAAAGTTCCAATTATTACTGCTCCTTCTACCGGTAATTTAAAGATATTAAATAAAACAAGAATAAGGATAGGAGGTATTACTGCTAATATTGGATTGGGAAGATGACTAGCAGTATATTCTACTTTATCAGATTTGTTTGGCAAATCTGTATCATCAAATCCTTCTCCTTTTTCCTTAAGTTTACGGGTTCTCCATTCTAACCAAATAAAGATAAGTACATATTGAATAATACCGGCAATTGCTCCGGTTAAGGGAGCAGCCAGGGAAGAAGTGCCCAAGTACCTCATAGGTATAATATTTTGAATGGCCGGTGAGCCGGGTGAGTTCATAGACCATGTCCAGCAACCGGCAGAAATTGCCGCTGGAATAAGACGACGGGTAATATTAGACCTTCTAAATAACTCTAATGTAATGGGAAACATAGCAAAAAAGATTACAAAACCGCTTATTCCCCCAAATGTAAGTAAACCAGTAATTGTCATAACTAAAGGAGCCGCAAATTTTCCTTTAGTTAATTTTACAATGGCATGGGCAATAGCTTCTGCACCTTTAGTTTCCTTATATACTGCTCCAAACAGTGCACCTACTAAAAATACCAAATAGAACTTTTGGAAATATCCTGCTGCACTGGCCATATAAGGTCCTAACATTGTATCAAACAATGGAAGCTTTGCCAGAATAATCAGCACTATGGTAACCATAGGACCAATTAATAATGCACTCCATTTTTGGAAAGCTAGATAAGCAAAAAGAATTAAACATAAGGGTAAAATTAGAATATCAAACAAAAAAACTCCTCCTTTATACTTTCTTTATTAGTCTAAATATCGGTGGGGAGGAGATAACAAAATGTTACCTCCTTAAACACTTATTTATTTTTAAATTTGGCCTTTCTTTTTTCTAAAAAAGCAGACATGCCTTCTTTTTGATCTTCTGTAGAAAAACAAAGTCCAAACAATTGTGCTTCATGAAGGCTACCGGAATGGAAGTCGATTTCTACACCAGTATCTATTGCCGATTTAGCTAATTTTAAAGATACTGCACCTTTGGAAGCAATTAGTTCTGCCATTTTTAAAGCTTCATCCATTAAATCTACTAAAGGTACTACTTTATTAACCAGTCCTATTCTATGTGCCTCCTGAGCTTCAATCATGGCGCCGGTATAAATAATTTCTTTTGCTTTTGTTTTACCGACCAGGCGGGTTAATCTTTGGGTACCTGCAAAACCAGGGATAATACCTAAATTGATTTCCGGTTGGCCGAATCTGGCGGTTTCAGCTGCAATTCTTAAGTCACAAGCCATGGCTATTTCATTACCACCACCTAATGCGAATCCATTTATAGCTGCAATAACTGGTTTTGGACACCCTTCAATTGTCATAAATGCTTCTTGCCCAAGTTTAGCAAACTCAAAACCTTCAATAGCGCTTAAAGACTGCATAAAAGCTATGTCTGCACCTGCTACAAAAGCTTTTTCGCCACTTCCGGTGAGAATAATTACTTTTACCTTGTCGTCAGTACCCAACTTTGTAAAAACTTCTTTAATTTCTAATAAAGTATCTTTATTCAGAGCATTTAGAACTTTAGGACGGTTAATGGTAACAGTTGCTATCCCATTTTCATAAGTTGAAATTAAATTTTTCAAATTCATAATGTATAGACCTCCTTCAATTTTTTTTGCGTAAAATTTCTTCTTTGATACCCATAGGTTGGGGGTAGAAAATTCGCTTATCCATTTGCTTTAAGTTATCGGAAATTTTAACCTCAAAATCAATTTGATTCAGAACATCTTTTTCCAAATCTATTCCTGGGGCTATTTCTGTTAATACAATTCCATTAGGTTTAAGCTCAAAAACTGCCCTTTCTGTTATATAAAGAACAGGTTGTTTTTTTTCTTGGGCATATTCACCACTAAAAGTTATTTGTTGGACCCGGTTTACAAATTTTTTCTGAACACCTTCATTAATAATCTTTAATTTACCATCTTGAATAGTAACTTTTAGCCCTCCGGCTGTTAAAGTACCACAAAAGACAACTTTTTTAGCATTTTGACTTATGTTTATAAAACCTCCACATCCTGCTATCCTTGTACCAAATTTACTTACATTAATATTTCCTTCTCGGTCCGCTTGGGCTAAACCAAGGAAAGCAATATCCAAACCACCACCATCATAAAAGTCAAATTGGGCATGATGATCAATGATTGCTTCTGCGTTTATAGATGCTCCAAAATCTGCACCTCCTGTAGGTACTCCACCAATGGGGCCTGATTCCACAGTTAATGTCATTATATCTTCCATTCCTTCTTCATTGGCAACTACAGCAACACCATCGGGCATGCCAATACCAAGGTTTACAATAGCATTAGGAATAAGTTCCATAGATGCTCTGCGAGCAACTATTTTCCTTTCATCTAACTCCATTGGCTCTAAAGCAGATAAAGGAACCCGTATCTCCCCAGATATACTTGGGTCATATTGCTTTAGATTATTTTGCCAGTGGTTTTCCGATTTCGCTACAACAATTGCATCTACATATATTCCAGGTACTTTAACATTTTTAGGATTTAAAGAACCATTTTGAGCTAACCTTTCTACCTGGGCGATAACAATACCACCTGAATTTTTTGCTGCCTGGGCAACTACTAAAGATTCTGCGTAAACACCTTCTTTTTCCATTGTAATATTACCCTTTTCATCTGCTGTTGTTCCTCTGATGATTCCTACATTTATAGGAAAGCCTTTGTAAAACAACCATTCTCGCCCGGCTAAATTAATAATTTCCACTAAATTTTCTCGGGTAATTTCATTTAGCTTACCACCTTCTACTCTGGGGTCAGCAAAAGTTTTTAAGCCAACATGAGTAAAAAGTCCGGGTTTACCACCCGCAATGTTGCGCAATAAATGGAGTAGAACACCTTGAGGAAAATTGTAGGCTTCGAACTTGTTGTCCAGAGCCATTTTTCCCAATTTGGGGGCTAAATTCCAGTGTCCTCCTACTACTCGCTTAACCAAGCCTTCATGGGCAAAATGGTTCATTGCCTTTTCTTTACCGTCACCTTGGCCAGCTCCATAAAATAAAGTTAGATTATTTGGTTTTCCCGTTTCTAAAAAAGACTTTTCAATTTCCATGGAAATTTCTTCCGGGTGTGCTAAACCAACAAATCCGGAAACTGCAATAGTGTCATTAGGTCTAATTAAGTTCACGGCTTCACGAGCTGACATGACTTTGTTTTTCATTAAACCAACTCCTTTCCTTATGAATTTTCTTCCCAAATAGGTTTAATTATTAAAACCTTTTCGGAGGTTAGGTACATTTATCTATATAAGCAATTTTCATGCCATTGATAATCAGCAGGAAAATGGCAAATATCAAGTGAATTTTTTAACAAGTGTATATAGGCATAATTGCATAATATGCATAATAGCATATGCCATAATGCATAAGTGGCTAAAAATGGTAAAAAAAACCCCTGTTACTTATAAACTGGGGTTCTTAAATTCCATATTTTTGCTTTTTTCTTACCAGTGTTGAAATATCTATACCTAAAAAATATGCTGCTTCTTTCAAAGTTTTAGTTTTCTGTAAAGTTTCTGCAATATATTGTTTTTCCATTAAATCTGTAAACTGTTTCAATTTTAAATTTTCAAAACATTTATTAGAAGGAAGAGATAAGTTGTTAGTATTTTTATCATGCGCATTTCTATTATTGACAGGGAACTCTTCTAATGTGATTTGTTTTCCTTCAGTAGTAACTACAGAGCGTTCTAAAACATTATATAGTTCTCTGACATTACCGGGCCAGTTATAATTTAAAAGACGTTCCAAGGATTGAGGAGATAAAACCTTTTTAGTTTTATACTTTTTATTTATCTTTTCTAAAAAGTGTTTAATTAGAGGTACTATATCCTCCGACCTCTCTCTTAAAGGGGGAATCCGAATTTGAATTACGTTTAACCGGTAAAACAAATCTAGTCTAAATTTACCCTGTTCAATCATTTGTTCTAGATTCTTGTTGGTTGCGGCAATTATTCTAACATCCACCGGTATATACTTAGTACCACCTAAACGTTTAATCTTTTTTTCCTGCAAGACATCTAAAAGTTTAACTTGTAAGTTAAGAGGAAGGTCACCTATCTCGTCAAGAAAAAATGTCCCATGATGAGCCAGTTCTAATAAACCAAATTTTCCTTTATTTATAGCTCCTGTAAATGCACCTTTCTCATAACCAAAAAGTTCAGATTCTAAAAGGGTTTCAGGTATGGCACCACAATTAATTTTTAGAAAATTACCCTTTTTAAAACGATCTCCTATATCATGAATAAATTTAGCTATAACATCTTTACCACAACCTGACTCACCTAAGATTAAAACAGGGGCATCAATCGTTGAAACTTTTAATGCTAAATTAATTACATTTTTCATAGCTTCACTTTTGTAAATAATGTCATTATTCTTCTGAAATTCTAACTGTACTTCCTTTAACTGCTGTTTATAGGAAGCCGTTAAGGCAGTAGCATTTTTTAATTCTTCATTTAGGCGGTTCAATTCTGACATATCCCGGACATTTAAAATTGTTCTAATTAAGTTGCCATTTTCATCAAAAACTGGGTTACCGCTTAACATCCCCTCAATTCCATTAGGATAGTCTATTGTCATAGAAACGGCCTTTCTTTGTTTAATAACTTCCCAGGAACATGATTTTGGTAAATATCCTTGAGCAACTAAATCCTGCACTTTCTTACCTAAAGCTTCTTCACGTTTAAAACCTGAGATTCTTATAAATGCATCATTAAAGTATAATGTTTTTCCGTCACCATCTGTAATATAAATACCATCATAGGATGAATCAATTATTTTCTTTAATACATTATTTTCTCGTGTTAAAGAAAGATTCAGCTCTTTGCAAAAATTTTCACAAAGTTGGTTTTCAAATAAAATTATTATTTTATATTTTAATAAATTTCTTTCATATACAGGAAAAACGTTATAAGTATATGTTTGGTTATTAAAGCTAATTTTATGTTCTGAACAAAGTTTATCTTGTCCCAAACTATTTAAGGAGGAGTTAAATGTGAATTCAAGTTTTTTAAATTCATATTCACTACAGGTACTTAGTTTTAATATTAAATCACTTTCTTGGTTATAAAAAATAATTTTATTTTGAATATTAAGAACTAAAATTGCAAAGGGTAAATAGTCATAAATACTAAAGTCTATCTGCAAATTACGGATTTTTTTAGTAAAGTTTTTTGTTTTCACAATTTCTCACCCCTCTTCAAATAAATTTTGCAAAAATTATGCCAATTAATTAAAAATTTAGTTTTTAGATGCTGTAGGCTTTATAACACCTAGCACATACCTCAGGCAGTTTTTCTTCAGCCAGCTCTTGTTCTAGTTTTTGATAATTATTAAAAAT
>JASKKH010000066.1 GCA_030154265.1 Clostridia bacterium | reverse complement strand
ACTTCGTGGGAAATGTCAGACTCGAAAACTAACTTTTAAGCCTTTGTCAGAAATATCTTCTAACGATGTCCTTCTCGGATTGCCGTTAGAATCCAAGCTGTTAAAAGCATCATTAGCCATTTTTTCAATTATATCATATTTTAAACCAATTTCTGTTAGTGTGGTAGGAAGGCCAACATCTAATACTAATTTCTGCACCGAAGATACTGCCTTTGATGCCTTATCCATTACTGAATGCCCATTAACGTCCTCACCTAGTTTTTCGGCAATAAGTGCATATTTATCAGGATTAGCAATCAAATTCCACTGCATTATATGGGGTAACATTACACCACATGCAATACCATGATGGATATTCAAGTAACTTTCCAGCGGCTTGGCCATAAAACTAACATTACCATTACCTGAATTTATCGAGCCAATAGTAGTTAAAACACATGCTAATTGCATTTTGGCACCAAAATCTATATTACTGGGATCAGCAACAAACTGCCTCAAACTTGAACCAACCAGTCTGATAGCTTCAATGTTTAAAAGATCAGTAATTAATGTTGCCTCTTTAGAAACAAAACCTTCAATAGCTCTGGTTAAAGTATCTATTCCTGTTGCAGCAGCAATTCTTTCCGGTAAAGTTCCGAGTAAAACAGGGTCTAATAAAGCAATTTTCGGTGCTAATTTTATACTATTAATTGTTAATTTATAATTTAATATTTTATCAATAATTACTGCCTCAAAACTCACTTCCGCACCTGTTCCAGCTGTAGTAGGTACTGCCAAAAGAGGTGGTATATCGTACTTTAACAAGTCTTTTCCTTCAAATTCATTTAAAGGCTGACTATGGGTGACTAAAATCCCGATTGCTTTAGCGGCATCTATTACACTTCCACCGCCCATGGCAATCAGTCCATCACAAAACCCCGTTTGGTATTTATTCGCCCCTTTAACCACCGTTTGCACAGATGGGTTAATTTCAACCTGATCAAATAATTCATATAAAATCTTATTGTTTTCTAACCTGCTAATAATTTCCTTTAATAAACCGGAATTTATAATACCTGGATCAGTTACAACTAAAGGCTTTTTTATATTCATTTTTTTAACTAATTCATGGATATTTGTCGTACAGCCAACTCCGAATATTATTTGTGTTGGTACACTAAAACTAAAACTTTTTTTTAAATCGTGAAAAAATTGTGTCTCCATTATTTAAGCAACTCCAAATTTTTTGTTCATCATTTAATATAGAAGTTGAGGTTTTAACCCTCAACTTCTATATTAAGTCTTTTTAATTAAAAAGATCCAAACAAGTTAGGTAAAAATAGAACAATGGATGGAAATCTCATAACAATAATTGTACAAATTATCAGAGTCAAGATATAGGGAAAAGCTGCTTTAGCAACCTTTTCCAGACTTAAATTAGATAACTGCATGGCTACGAATAAGTTTACCCCCAAAGGAGGTGTAAGCATAGCAATTTCATTGGTCATAACTAAAATAATACCAAAATGAATTGGGTCTACACCAAGTTGTTTTAAAAGAGGTAATACCACTGGTGTGATAATTACAACTGTTGCCAGTGTTTCCATAAACATTCCCAAGAAGAACAAAAAACCACCAATCATTAATAAAACAATAAATGGATCTGTACTAACTTGCATAATAGCTTTAGCTAATCTCTGAGGCACTTCATACATGGTTACAAATCTACCAAAGAGAGTGGATACACCTACAACAATTAGAACTGTACCTGTAGCAACATTAGTTAAATTAAAACTTTCCCATAAGCCTTTCCAGGTAAGTTTTTTATTAATTATCCAGCCTACTAAAAACGCATAAACAACTGCTACAACAGAAGCTTCTACAGGTGTAAAAATACCTGCATAAATGCCACCTAAAATGATTACCGGTGCTAATAGCGCAAAGATATTTCTACCACAGGTCTTAAAAAAATCCGAAACAGTATATTTTTCATCAGTTCCTTTAAAGCCCCTTTTTCTAGCAATAATATAAGAAGTAGTCATTAAACATATACCAACAAAGAAACCAGGAATAAAACCAGCCATAAAGAGGCTAGCAATTGAAACATTTGCTATAACTCCATAAACAATCATCGGATTACTAGGTGGTATTAGTATACCTAATGTTCCACCTGTAGAACAAACAGCTGCTGAATAGTCTTTACTGTAACCCTGACGAACCATAGAAGGAATCATCAATGCTCCCATAGCTGCTGTTGTTCCCGGACCAGAACCAATCATAGCAGCAAAAAATACACATCCGACTATAGTGGCTAAAGCCAATCCACCGGTAAACCTACCTACTAAAATAGAGGCAACATCAATTATCTGCTGGGCCATACCTCCCCGTTCCATTAATGCTCCCGCAAAGATAAAGGCAGGAACAGCTAATAAAGGAAATAGTTCTGAAACTTTATATAAATCTAATGGTATGATGGAGAGAGGAATATCAGATAAGGTTAAAGCTATAAAGGTTGCCATTCCCAATGAAACAAAAATGGGTACGCCCAAAAGTAGGGCCCCAAATAATAAAAGCCAGATCATTAAATCAAGTGACACTCTCTACTCCCTCCCCTTCTTCAACAATTAGTTTATCTTTTGCTCCAACCTTAATCCAAAGGTAATAGCCCTGAAGAATACGAAATATTTGTAAACCAAAGCAAGTCGGAATAATTAAAAACAAATATTTTAAATTCCAGTCAAGCACCGGTGAAATCAAAGGATATTGATTCATAGACTGATATAATAATATTCCCTGCCAGATAACCACACAGTTAAAAATAACCCAAATCAAATCTGCAAGCATAATCATAAAATTTTGTAATTTAACAGGTAAAATTTTAAATTGTGCAGTTACCCTTATGTGAGACCTGTTTTTAGCAGCCAGGGATGTTCCAATATAAACTAAACCTAAAAAAGCAAAACGGGATAATTCTTCTGTCCATGGTAGAGATTTTCCAACAACATATCGGAAGATAACCTGTATGAAAAGAAAAATAATAGTACTGGTAAGAAAAATCGCCCCAAACACTTCTTCAAAATTGTTGAAAAACCACTTTACTTTATTTTTCAAGTCACTTACCCCCATTTTTTTCCTTAAGGGTAAGAATTATTAATTCTTACCCTTATTTTTTTGGAAGTTCACGTCCTAATACATTCATTACTTTCTCCAGCATCTCTGTTCCACCAATTTTTTCATAATAGTCTGGCCAGATTGCCATTGCTTTTTCCATCCAAACTTCTTCGTCAGTTGGTGTACCTAAATGCTCCATTCCATGTTTCTTTAAGTTTTCTAAAGCTTCTCCTTCTTTTTGCTTAATTAATTCACGTTCCCAAACGGAAGCTTCTTTACCAGCCTTAATTATCGCTTCTTTAATATCAGCTGGTTGATTTTGTAACCATTTTTCATTTACAACAACAGGTCCGATCCACATTTTGTAATGAATATCCGTAATATATTTTTGTACTTCATAAAATTTCATAGAGTTGATAACCGGATATGGGTTTTCTTGTCCATCTACAACTCCTTGTTGTAAAGCATTAAAAGTTTCACCCCAGGCAATTGGTGTTGCATCAGAACCCCAAGCTTTAAAAGCACCAAGCATTAGTGGATTCTTAGGAACACGGATTTTTAAGCCTTGTAAATCATTGATATTTTTAACAGGTTTTTTGGAGTTAGTTAATACGCGGAAACCTTGTTCAAACCAGATTATTGCTCTATTACCAGATTGTTCAATCATTTTGGCATTAATATCATCCCAAAGTGTATCAATTACTTTATAAAATTCATTTCGATCTTTAAAAATATATGGTAAATCAAAAAAACCAAGTACAGGTGCAAAAGGAGTAGCGTTATTAACAGCTAGAGAAGTAGCTTGTACAACACCATTTTGTACATCTTGGAAACCACGTTGCTCACTACCAAGCTGGTCGGCAGGATAAATTTTAACTTCAACTTTCCCGTTACTATATTTTTCAACCAATTCTTTAAATTTTAATGCTGTTAAATGATGAGGATCATCTTCACCTAATCCGTGGGTATATTTAATAACTACTTTTTCATCTTTCTTTTCTTGTTTCTGAGCATCTTTAGCACTATCCTTAGCTTCACCACACCCCGTTAAAATTAAAGATAAACTTAGAACTAAAACCAACGCATAGACAAACCACTTTTTCATTAGATAATAGCCCCCCTTAAAAAATTTTTATTACGCATTGAACTCAATGTCAAGTGTTTATTTTATATTTAACCTCCCTTCTTTCCATTAATTGTTTATTCCACTTAAAAAGCAAAAACAACCCAACCCACAAGGACGTTATAAATAACGACTTTGTAAGTTAGGTTGTATCTAACAGTTGGAAGTTAGGGGATAACTAAATTCCTGGTTAAATACACCAACTTTTAGCCAACAGATCTTTTATGATCAGTTGAGTTCATCCCTATTATATTTTGGCGACTTTGTTTATACCTGTTTAGAGCAACTTTTAAAGCACTAATCAAAGCTTTCTGCGGTACTGCTTGGTAATACATTTCGATATCATTTATTATTTCATTAAAATTTTTGCTAAAATTCCTACCGATTAGTAAAGATTTTACAAAATTCCTTCCTAAATCGGTAATCAAAACACAACTTGCGTCCACAATTTCTTCCGTTTTAATATTGATAACCAATTCAACAGCAAAATTCTGATATAAGCTTCCTAATGCCGAATTATCAGGACATTTGGAATTTCCACAGATATATAAAAACTTTTCTTCCCTCATTGCATCACCAACTTACAAAAGGTAAAACCTCTTTATAATAAGTATAGTTTATTTTAAATTATCCAGTCAATATATTTTTGTATATATTCTTCTGACTTTGTTTAAAATTCTGATTATTAGTTTGCTTAATGCTAGGTATCAATATATTTAATTATTTAATCACTTTATAAACAGCATTACAATCTTCCTTACCGTAACCTTGAGCACTGGCTTCTTTAAAATACTCTAGAGCTACTTTCATTGCTTTAGCATCATTTTCCCATGCCTCAGCCATTTCAATACCTAATCTTATATCTTTTAAAGCTAAATCCAAACCAAATCTGTTGGCGAAATCATTATTTACAATCCATGGACCACGAACCTTCATTTGAAAACTAAATGCACCGGTCTCTGATAATAGATCGATTAATAATTTACGGTCAATCCCAGCCTTTTCGCCAATTCTAATACCTTCTGATAATACAGCTAAATTTGTCATTCCAATTAAGTTACTTATTATTTTAAAAGCTGCTGATGCCTCTACTTCACCCATATAGTGAATTTGCCCACCAACTATTTCTAAGACTTCTTTCATTTTTTCAAATACTTCTTTTTTACCACCAACATAGATTGGTTCTGTTCCTTGTTCTGCATGAGCAGGTGTTAAACCTAATGGACATTGTAAGTAATCAATATCTCTAGCTTCACAGGCATCAGAAAGCTTGCGGGCAGTTTGAGGATCTATTGTACTTACCTCAATATAGGTAGCACCAGATCTCATTTTGTTGATTAAACCATCTTCACCTAACATCACTTCTTCAAGATGTTTCGGAAGTGGCAAACTAGTGAATAATACATCAACATCTGCCAGGTCCTTTTTATCTTTTACCGCAATACCAGTTGTTCCTGCTGCTAAAGTTTTTTCAATTGCTACTGGATTAAGGTCAAATACCTTTACTTCTTTACCTGCACGAATAAGATTACGTGCTAATCCACCCCCCATTTGGCCTAAACCAATAAACCCAAATTTCATATACACACTCCCCTTTAATTTATTTTTTATAGAATTTAATAAATAAAAAAACCTAACTTACAAAAGATAATCAATCTTCTGCAAGTTAGGTTATATCCATGTAGGTGGTTCATCGGGGAAACCGAAAACCATAACAGATACTCTAACTAATTACCAATAAATAATAAATATTTATTGGAACAATTACTATTTATTAAATTGTCGAAAATTTGTACCTATGTTTAGGATAAAGCAAATTTATTCTTGTGTCAACACTATCTTTAAACCCCGCAGCATTGTCTAACCAATAATCTTTGCTCAGAAGTACTATCTGACCAGCTATGTACACCCAGCAGTATTATCTTACCAAATAAATTTAATTAAAAGCTAATTTATTGTAATA